>CAIJED010000146.1 GCA_903819595.1 uncultured Methanomicrobiales archaeon
CATCGACATAGAGGACGCGGATTTTTTCTGCCATCATGTACCTGCTCCCTTCAGCCGCCACATCCCTTTCGGCACCAAAATCTCGAACCTGGCCCCCTGGCCTGGTATGCCGGTTTCCTTATTCGTAATACTGGTGATCGCAAGGATCTCACGTGAGAGGAACAGCCCAAGCCCGGTATTCTTCCCAAAACCCCTGGAAAAATGCCGCTTTTTGTCCGCTGCAGTGATCCCCACACCGTCATCCTGGCAGACGATCCGGTGTCCCGAGTTGATCACCTGTGACGAAACCCGGATTGTTTTCATCCCGGTGCCCCCGTAGCGGAGTGCATTGTCGATTATGTTGTAGAACACTTTCTCGAAAAGACGGTCGGTGAAGATTTCCGGATTGTTCGGATCGATTTCGATATGGACATCCCGCATCGGAAGGCCGATAAGAGCTTTGTTGATACTGGCATTCACGTTCTGCCATTCGGGGGCCGCGATCCCCAGTTCCTGGTAGTCCCTCGTAAATTTAATCTGGTGTTCGATGGCATTCGCTGCGGTCTCCTCTTTTTTTATGAACTCCATCAGGGTTTTCGGGTCGTCAATTTCCTCATGCAATAGTTCGAGGAACCCTTTGAGCACCATCAGCTGGTTGAGGATATCGCGACGGGTGATGTTGGAGAGCAGGTTCAACTGCCTGTTTGCCTGGCGCAATGCATCCTCCATTTGTCTGCGTTCTGTGATATCCTGGTTCGCACCATGGGTTTTAACAGTTCTGCCATCGTTATCCTTGGTAATCCCGAAACGCACAATAATATGTCGGACATCTCCATCCATTTTCCGTCAACAAAAATCCGGATTGCCTGGAAACGGCCATGTTACTCACCAAATCTCACACGGTCTGTAACTGGGAATATCATTAGGGTGTTTCAACAGGATTTCCCCCTCCCTGCCCCGGCATCCCGGGATAATGATTACGAATGTTGTGTCACTATTTCAATCAGGATTGATCATACCCTGATGACTGTGCACTCATAGAGTTCACATCGATTCGTGGGTTCACCTTGTATGTAATGGTCTATTCACGAGAACATTATAAGAACATCTCTATGGTAGCGAGAGATATATTGTTTATTCTGCCCGTCGGCATACGATTGCCCTTTCAAACAGGAAACGATTCAGCCTGCTGATGATGTTATTTGGGCTGTCGTGTTGTTTATCCCTTCGTATCATAGGGAATAAATGCCAGGAATTGACAATTCATCCAAAGCGTATAAAGACGACGCCAGGTGTCTTACAATCCTTTAGATTTTTGTCGTTCCATTCTCATGGAATGACGCGTCACCGGTGAATAGTTGCAATGAGGGCCAAAAAAATAGTGGGCGAGGGTCTTATCTGTTAGTCCTTTGTGTGGTGTTCTGTTCCACCGACTGCGAGATGAGGTGGCCGTGCTCTGGTAAGACGGGGACGACCGAAACGGGGATGATGGATGCCAACCTGTTGTGTCCGGGCTCTTCTTATAAATGACCGGGAAGATGGATGACCGTGATACATACAAGGGTTTTTTCCGTGTGAACAGAAATGTCCCGGACCGCAAAAAATCGGTGGTCGTGGTGGCCCATAACGGATTCTACGGTTCGTCACGTTCGGGGAGATACGATATGTTTTTCGGGTGACCGGTGTCCCACCAAGGCTGTCATTTTACAACTGTTTGCCGGACTGAGGGGTACCAGGTGACCATCCTGCGTTCAATTACGATTGGATGGTCCTGTTTTCCTGTTTGGCCACCTGGATAACAACAAACCCGTTTTCAATACCCCAATTTAATTTGTCTCCCTTCTTGAGATTGAACTGGTTCACGATATAGGCAGGTACTGTGGTCCGTAACGAATTACTCTTCGAGGTGGCGGGATGAAGGACGGATTCGTCATGCCGTGAATATTTAGCCATTGTAATACCGTATTTAGGAACGACGAGGATTTATACTTATTTAGAGAATCTGGTAACTTCAACGAATCGGATGGGGGATCGGGGTTGCAGAAGGGGAGATACATGCCCCTCAAATGGTTTCATCTCCCTGTGAGATCGTCAAGATTGCCTGACGAAAAGACACACATCAGGACCGATGTCCGTGGTTCACAAAAGACCTACTTTCGTCATGTCAACCTGCGGATCACACCCAAGGAAAAGACAGGAATTTCATCCTTTCCGGGTTGAACGGTGAAAATAAGTAACCAGTCACAATGCTAAAGATGAAAAAAGGGTCAATTATCGGACGAATTGTGAAAAAATTGCTCAATATAGCCTTATTCAGTACCGATATAAATCGGAGGCAAATACGGGCGATTTAAACGAACAGGAGCGGGTTTTGTTAAATGGGGTTGGGTGATATTACCTCTTACCAGGATATTGTTCCGGTAAACCGGGTGAATTCCAGGCTGTTTTACACGGGTTTCCGGCAGGGAATCCGAACCTGTCTATCGTGAAGTCTTATCAGGTGAGTGACTGACCAGTCTTTTCGGGAATGATACATGCCCCGGTACAATCCCGGGTTTAGGTCCATGGCGGTGGCAGTCAATATTTAGTTTTCGTGTCTCTCACATCCGGATCCATACACCTTATCCGTTATGAACCATGACACCTGCCAAAACAACATAAGATTGCATTTTCGCTGTTTTGGGGGTGAATGATCTGGACATCAGGTACTCCGAAATGGAACAAACTGCAATTAAAATCAGAATTTAAAAATAACCTTAATATCAGAGGCTTGCATCTGAAAGAATAAGATGGTTTCAAGGGCGGTGGAGCGGTAATCACACATCTTACCTTCGGGATTCTTTTTGACCTACTTGAGAAGATAGTGCTGAAGTAGCGGGTGGAACATGTCCCTGTCACAGAGTACCTGGTCATTCGTTTATGCAGTGTACTGCATACAAGGGGTACCGATTGAATGTTGTTATCAAATCCAAAATTTTTTGTGGATATCCGGATGGCGTAACGTGGATGATAATATTCAGCATATTGTGCAAGGCTTTTTGACCTCACATTCTCCGAAGATTTTACTTCTATCAGGATGATATCACCGGATTTATTTTGAATGACAAAGTCCTCTTCGGCATTTCCCTGCAATTCCCAGTAATAGGGGATATATCCATTGACAATACGTGCAAAATAGACGTAATTTTCTGTAAGTGCACCTTTAATAATATCCAGTTGGGAACTTCTTTGTAAAATCAGATAGGCAGGGATACCGAATTGAGCGAAAAGGAGCCCCGTGTCAGTCATGTAGAGTTTGAAATGGGATGTTTCTTCATGAACAGAAAGAGGAAGCCTGCCCTCCCTGGTCCGGTGGCAGATAATAACAACCCCCGGTTCTTTGACCCAGTTGAGCGATGATTCGTACACAGCGACACGGGCACCGGACTTGATAACCCGGTATTGAAATTTATGATTTGATTTTGCAAGCTGGGCAGGGATGCTCCGAAAGACCGCAATAATTCTTGTTGTTTCAGCACCTATAGGAACTATCAGGGTGAACAATGACATCCCGGTCGGAACTGAGGTGTTCGCCGATCCGCTGATTGCCAAGGTCTTTTACAACCTGATGGACAGCGCAGTCCGGTACGGCGGGAACGTTTCAACCGTCCGGTTCTCTGTAGAGGAACAGGGTGATGACTGCCAGATCATATGTGAGGATGACGGCGAAGGGGTTATTGCCGAAGAAAAAGAGAAGATCTTTGAACGCGGATTCGGAAAGAGAACCGGGCTTGGCCTTTTCCTGTCACGGGAGATCCTCACTATCACCGGGATCACAATCCTCGAAAACGGCGAGCCCGGGAAAGGGGCACGATTCGAGATGAAAATGCATACAGGGATATGGCGGAGGGAGGTAGAGCATATATAATGCCCCTGCCACTCAGGGTACTCTATGTCGATGACGAACCAGACCTCCTCTCTATTGCCAAACGGTTCCTCAAAAGACAGAGAGATGTTGATGTTGATACGCTCACTTCCGCCAGGGAAGCATTGGAGCTGCTGGGCCGGGAACGATATGATGCGATCATCTCTGATTACCAGATGCCGGAGATGGACGGGATTACGTTCCTCAAGCAGCTCAAGGCCTCGGGGGATACCACGCCGTTTATCATCTTCACGGGCCGGGGGCGCGAAGAAATAATCATCGAGGCACTCAACAGCGGTGCAGATTTCTATCTCCAGAAAGGAGGAGAGCCAAAGGCACAATTCACTGAACTTGCGCATATGATCTGCTCGGCAGTAGACCGCAAAAGGACAGAACAGCTGGCAAAAGATACCGAGAGACGCCTCTATGATATTATTAATTTCCTTCCTGATGCGACCTTCGCAATCGATATACAGGGGCATGTGATTGCCTGGAATAAAGCGATAGAGGAAATGACCGGCATTGCAGCCCATGATATGCTGGGCAAGGGAAATTATGAATACTCTATCCCCTTTTACGGGGAGCGCCGCCCAATCCTGATCGACCTCGTATCTGTTCCCGATGAAGAACTTTCTTATGACACCTACACACGTATCAAAAAAGAGGGTGAAAACCTTATTGCAGAGACGATGCTCTCCCATGCCCCTGGGAAAGATTCTGTCCTGAATATAAAGACATCCCGCCTCTATAACGATGACGGGACAGTAATTGGTGCCATTGCATCAATCAGGGATGTTACCGAACAAAAACGGGCTGATGAAGAGATCCAGAAGAAAAGCACCGAACTTTTAGCCTCGTACGAGCAGATTGCTGCAGGTGAGGAGGAACTCAGGGCCAACCTGGATGAACTGGCCAGGCAGGGGCAGATGCTGCAGGAGAGGGAAACGCAGCTCCGGGCGACGCTTGAATCCACGGCTGACGGCATTCTTGCCGTGGACAAATTTGGGAAGATTTTGCATGCGAGCAGGAGATTTGCCGAGATCTGGCATGTCCCTGATTCTATCATGCAGAGCAACAACGATTCGGCGTTACTGGATTTCGTCCTGGACCAGTTAATCGACCCCGAAGCGTTTCTTGCAAAAGTGAAGTCGCTCTATGAATCGGATGCCGTGGACATGGACATTCTCACATTTAAAGATGACCGGGTGATTGAACGGTATTCCTTCCCGATGATCCTGGATGGTCACCGCTTTGGCCGGGTGTGGTCCTTCCGGGATATCACAGGGAGAAAACGGGCAGAAGAGGCACTGGAGGAGAGTAAAACACGCCTTGAAACCATGACAAATAACATACCCGGGGTGGTCTATAGGTTCTTCGTCAACCCTGACGGGACAACCGGGTTTGATTATATCAGCAAACGCAGCGCAGAGGTTCTTGGTCTTGACAATGATGTAGGTACGTTCCTTGACCGATTCATTGATGGACTCGCTGTAAAAGACCAGGAACGATTTCTTCGTACGATCCAGCATGCCATCCGGACAAAAACACTCTGGGAGTTTGAAAGTGAGTATGTCCACCCATCTGGAAAAAAGATCTGGATTAGCGTTCTATCAAGCCCGTCAATCGAACATGACCGGCTGATTTTCGATGGCGTTACATTTGACAATACCGGGAAGAAACGTGTCGAGGAGGAGCTCCTTCGGAAAAACGAGGAACTCAACGTCTCCTATGAGCAGAATGCTGCGGGGGAAGAGGAACTTCGTGCCAATTTAGATGAACTTGTCCAGCAGGAACGGGCATTGCGGGAGAGCGAGGACAAATATCATACCGTGGCAGATTTTACATCTGACTGGGAATTCTGGATCGCCCCGGACCGGAAATTCATCTATGTATCGCCATCCTGTGAACGGATAACCGGATACCGGCCTGATGAATTCATGGGTAACCCCGATCTCCTGGCCGCGATTGCGCATCACGATGACCGTGATCTCATCATGGACCATTTATCTTCTCAGCAAAAGAGTTTTGGAGAGCGGGTATCCCTGGAATTCCGTATTATTACCCGGAGCGGCGAAGAACGGTGGATTAGCCACGAAAGCCAGCCGGTCTATGGTCCCAACGGGGAGTACCGTGGGAGCCGCGGTAGCAATCGTGACATCACCGAACGTAAGCATGCAGAGGAAACTATTGTTGCTTCGTTGAAAAGAACCCGGGACCAACAGGCAGCGCTGGCGACGCTCACTCTCTCACCCTCACTTCTCTCGGGAGATGTTGACAGTTTTTCAAGTGGCCTGACTGAAATGGCATCGGACGTGCTTGGTGTGGAAAGGGCAAGTGTATGGCTGTTCAGCAATATCGGAGATGAGTTGCGGTGCATTGATCTCTACGAAAAGTCGCATGACAGGCATTCTGCCAACCAGGAACTAAAACGGTCAGAATATGAAAAAGAATTCGATGCGTTGAGCAAGGCCCAGTATATCGATGCCCATGACCCACTGACTGACCCACGCACGGCGGGGTACGGAGAAGGCTACCTCGTACCGAACCACATTACGTCCATGCTGGACGCGGTAATTCGGGTTTCCGGGCACAACCTAGGGGTGATCTGCTTTGAACATGTCAACCTCACCCATCAGTGGGAAAGCGATGAGATCGCGTTTGCCTGCCAGCTCGCCGACCAGGTTTCGATTACCCTGTTGAACCGTGACCGAAAACAGGCAGAGGCGGCGCTCAGGGAGAGTGAGGAACGGTATCACCATGTCGTCGAAGACCAGACCGAATTCATCTGCCGGTTCCTGCCGGATGGCACCCATATCTTTGTCAACGATGCGTATTGCCGGTATTTTAATAAGAAAAAAGAGGAGATTATCGGACATTTGTTCAAGCCGGTCATCCACCCTCTGGACAGGGAACTTGTTGCCCGGCACCTTACTGCCCTCACCCCCGGGCAGCCACACGGGACGGTCGACCAGCGGATCATCATGCCTGACAGCAGTACACCCGGTGGCAACAATGGAGCGACCGGGCGATCTTTGATAAAACTGGGAGGCTTGTTGAATACCAGTCGGTTGGGCGGGATATCACGGATCAAAAAGATCTTGAAAGGGAGCGGGAGGACTACACACAGAAACTCACCAAATATTCAACCTCGCTTGACGCAGCAAATAAGAAGCTCACCCTCCTGAGCAGCATCACGCGACACGATATCAATAACCAGCTGACGGTGCTGCAGGGGTACCTTAGTATCCTTGAAAGTGATCAGCCAGACCCTGCATTCCACGAGTATCTCCGGAAAGTACTCGCCGCTGCAGAGCGGATATCAGCAATGATCCAGTTCACAAAGGAATACGAGGCGATCGGCGTAATGGCCCCCACCTGGCAAAATACCCGTAAACTGATCGATACTGCTGCAACAGAGGCCCCACTTGGAACAATCAGGGTGAGCAACGAAATCCCTGCCGGGACAGAAGTACTTGCTGATCCATTGATTGCCAAGGTCATTTACAACCTGATGGACAACGCAGCCCGGTATGGCGAGAAGGTTAAGACCATCCGGTTCTCTGTTGAGGAACAGGATGATGACCGCCTGATCATATGTGAGGATGATGGCAAAGGTGTGAGGGCAGAAGAGAAGGTGAAGATCTTCGACCGGGGGTTCGGAAAGAATACCGGACTTGGCCTTTCCCTCTCCAGGGAGATCCTGACTATCACCGGGATCACAATCACGGAGAACGGCGAGCCCGGGAAAGGGGCACGGTTTGAGATGGTGGTGCCGAAGGGGACGTGGCGGACAAAAAGGGAAGAGTGCCAGGTAACCCCGGCCGGTACGCAGGAATAATAAACTGTCCCAGGGCCCGACAAACAATCAAGGTATTTTTCTGCGGGTACCCGCAAGTCGTCCCGATCTTCAAACGAAAAAGATTTCTGATGTTTCGTGTTTAAGGAATCCTCATTTTGCCCGAACCTACCCCGAGTCCGGGGCAGATACCAAATGATAAACTCTTATAACCTTAAGTAATATGTCTTTTAACATAATCAATACAATTCCCCGGGAGCTTCACGTATGGTTAAAGTTCTTCTCATAGAGGATTCGGCGTTTCAGCGCAAAATTATTTCGAGCATAGTCAAGGACTTAGGATATGATATTATCACCGCAGAAAATGGGCATGAGGGTATTGAACGTATTCTCAAGGAAAAACCTGCCGTCATTCTCAGCGACCTCCTCATGCCCGAATTTGATGGTATCTGGGTACTTGAACAAATAAGGGCCAGAGGGATAAAAGTGCCCATCATCATCGTCACATCGGACGTCCAGACCATGACCAGGGACCACTGCATGGAGCTGGGTGCATTCAGGTACCTGAACAAACCGGTCCAGAAAGACCTGCTCAAATCTGCAATCGTGCAAGCGCTTGCTGGTGGAGTGCGATGATAGAGATCGATGACCAGGCAATTGACGCTATCCGGGAGATTGTAAATATCGGGGTTGGCAGGGCTGCCGGACAACTCCAGGAGATGACAGGTTCGCACATCCGTCTCCAGATCCCATCCATCAGGATCGTCCCCTTTGATGATATCACGACGGTCGGGAATACCATTATTTCCGGGGACACATTATCCGCCGTGCTGCTCAATTTCAAGGGCACATTCTCTGGGATCAGCGCCGTCATGTTCCCTCCTGAGAGTGCCACTGCGCTTGTCATGCTCCTCACAGGGGATATAGAAAAAAGTCCCGAACTTGATGCATTGCGGATAGAAGCCTTAAAAGAGGTGGGGAATATCATTATTAACGCGGTGATGGGTTCAATCGCAAACGTACTGTCAGAACACCTGGTCTATTCGATACCGACCTATTATGAAGGTCCTATGATCAACCTGGCCCGCTTAAAACGAAAAACTTCACATGACGAATGTGTGCTACTGGCCCGCACTAATTTCCTGGTAGAGAAGCTCAATATTGAAGGTGATATCCTCCTGATCCTCGAGATAGGATCCCTTGACGCCCTTGTTGCGAGCATAGAGCGGGTATCGGCCTGATGAGGATTCAAAAAAAGATGGAAGACACTCCTGATGAGACAATGCCGTTTGGGCTCCTGGACCTGATACCGAATGGAATCGTTATTATCCAGCCAGACTATTCCATCAGCTTCTGGAACGCCTGCATGGCAGAATGGACCGGCATCTCAGCGGAGGAGGCTAAAGGAACAAACCTGATTGAACGATATCCTGCCTTAACAAAGCCATCCGTTTTTGACCGCATCTCCCAGCTTTTCGAAGGTGGTCCGGCCGTGCTCTTCTCATCTTCGTTCCATCCACACCTGGTCCCGTGTTCTTTCCCAAACGGGGGCCTCAGGGTAGAGAAGATCTCTTTTATCCCGCTTCATCATAACAACCGGATGTATGCCCTGGTCCTGATCGAGGATGTATCAGACCTGACAAACCAGGTAAAGGCATACCGGGACATGAAAAATGTCGCTGATAACCAGCTGAATGACCTGAAGAAAGCTCGGGACGCAATTTACCTCGCAAACAAAAAACTAAACCTGCTCTCGAGCCTCACCCGACACGATATCAATAACCAGCTGACCATCCTGATCGGTTACATCGAACTAATCAGGGATACAGAGGGACTGGACCCCACGGTCAGGGACTACCTTGACCTTGAATACCAGGCAGCTGAGACGATCATGAACCAGATCCAGTTCACGAGGTTCTACCAGGACATTGGTATCAAAACTGCAATGTGGCAGGATGTAACCGAAACCATCAGGGCCGCGGTCAAACCCCTTGCCCTGAAGGGCATCGATTTGACGATCGACCTGCCTCCACTAGAG
>CAIJED010000147.1 GCA_903819595.1 uncultured Methanomicrobiales archaeon
GTCAACTTTTCCCGGGATGTAATGAGTGCCGTCATCGCTGACAATTCCGAAAAAGCCACCCTCCACGGGTACCAGGCAGATAGTCCCATTACCCCTGACCTCGTGGTTAAAAGCGGGAGTCGGTGTCGGGACCGGCGTCGCCTGGGTTGTCGGTACTGTCGTGGGCATTGTTGTCAGAACCGGCGTCACCTGGGTTGTCGGTACTATCGTAGGTATTGTTGTCGGAACCGGCGTCGCCTGGGTTGTCGTTACTGTCTTGGGTATTGTTGTCGGAACCGGCGTCGCCTGGGTTGTCGGGACCGTCGTCGCTATTGTCCACGGTTCTGCTATTGGTTCAGTTGTCGGTAACGGAGTCGCCTGAGTGGTTGGAACTGTCGTTACTTCAGTTGTCGGTACCGGTGTCGCCTGGGTTGTCGGTACTGTCGTGGGTATTGTTGTCGGAACAGGCGTCGCCTGAGTGGTTGGAACTGTTGTCGCTTCAGTTGTCGGCAGAGCTTCAGGACCGGGTTCGCCTGGTGAACTGTTAAACAGTGAGTTGACGAAAGACCAGAAATTATCCTGCACAGGTCCCGAAGAACTGGTTGCATTTCCGTTACCCGGGGAAGCAATCGTTTCATCAGGGGTCGGAGATTGAACAGGAGTGAGGTCGGGTGTTGGATTGTCAGGGTTGATTACTGCTTGAGTCGGGGTTACTGAGGGGGTAACCACAGGTGGAGAATAATTCGCGGGGATCTCTCCATTGACCGGCATGGAATGTTGCACGGTATTGATTTTAATCTCGAATGCTCCCACTACACCTGCCATCGAGACCATGACGGAGATCGCAAGGATGACGACCAATATCCTGGCGATGTGGTTCTTCCGCAACATACTGTGGCCTATATATGGGGGATTCAAATAAAAAGTTATCCTGCCATAAACTGGGTTAAGGTCTGATACAATGATGCCAATTTCTGTTTGAAGGAGAATCATCGGACATCGGATCCAGCGGGACAAGGGCCGGGGATCATGGGCACTCCGCGCATAACTCAGGATCCGATCACACGCAAAAAACCCGGAGATTCGCAATACTTCGTAATAAATGTAATTAAACCCTTTAACACCGGTAAATCTTACGATAACTTTATTGTAATCACATTCCAATAATAGAAAAAAAATGGAGACTTTACATGTTACTCGCAAATGTCGCAGTTGGCATTATCCAGTTGATCATCGCAATCATTCTCGCAGTGGCTGCCCTGTATATTGGATTTTCAGTGCTGAACAAGATTACAAAAGGTATTGATGAAGAGAAAGAGCTCGCAAAAGGTAATGTCGCGGTCGGCATTATTGTCGCGGCCGTATTTTTCGCGATAGCAATTGTTGTCCAGTCCGGAGTGGCAGGTGTCTCTGTCGGTGTTGGGGCTGCACTTTCGTCGGGCCTTGGCTCCACGGATGCATATATTGCGATTGGGGTGGCAATACTCCAGCTGATCCTCGGGATCGTCCTCGCAATTGCAGCAATTTACCTTGCACTCAAGGTCCTCGACAGAATGACAAAAGGTGTTGAGGAATTTGAAGAACTTAAGAAGGGAAATGTTGCCGTTGCACTCGAGATGGCAGGTGTGATCGTTGCTGTTGCATTGATCATCCAGGCCGGTGTAATCGGGATCACCCATGCATTAATCTAAAAACCACACTTTTTCTTTTACGGATCCACGGATCCGTTTGTTTTACCCGGATACAAGGCATTCCCTTTCAAGGATGGGAATCCGGATGAATGGACAGATTGTATAACAATCAGAAAATAAGGTGTAGATCTCACCGGGTTATAGAAGATAGGGACAAAACCAATGAAGAGAGTTATATCCCTTCATTTTTTACTTCTTCCACCACGACATCGGGTTTCACTGCTTCGGGTTTCATCTGCGGGAAGAGGATCACTTCCTTGATCGAGTCGCGGTTGGTCAGGAGCATCACAAGGCGGTCGATCCCAAGGCCAACCCCCCCGGTCGGTGGCATACCAAACCCAAGTGCGGTGATGAAATCGGAATCGATCATCTGGGCCTCCACGTCGCCGGCCCTCCGTTTTGCATCCTGGTCCTCGAACCGGGCCAGTTGATCAAGCGGATCATTCAACTCGGAAAAACCATTTGCGATCTCCATCCCGTTGATAAAGAGTTCAAACCGTTCAGTGAATCCGGGTTTCTCCCGGTGCTTTTTTGCAAGCGGTGAATTCTCAACAGGGAAATCGTAGACGAACGTTGGCTGGACCAGTTTCTCTTCCACCATCCCTTCAAAGAAAAGAACGAGGAATTCCCTTTGCGTATTCGGTTTTTCATAGTCTTCGATCCGGTTATCCTTTGCAATCTTCCGGAGCTCGTCCGGGGTATGTGCATGGATGTCAACGCCTGCTATCTCTCTCACCGCATCTTCCATTGACAATTTCCTGAACGGCGGTTCGAACCGGAGCGTCTCGCTGCCGTAAACAATATCGTACTTCCCATGAAGGGCCTGGACAAGATGGGAGATGATCCCCTCTGTCAGCTGCATCATGTCGCGGAAGTCCTTGTAGGCCTCGTATATCTCCACCATCGAGAACTCCGGGTTGTGGCGGGTGTCGATGTCCTCGTTACGGAAATTTCTTGCCACCTCAAAAACTTTCTCGAAACCCCCGACTACCAGTCGTTTCAGGTAGAGCTCGGGAGCGATCCTGAGGAAAAATTTCTGTTCGAGGAAATTGTGGTACGTCGTGAACGGTCTCGCATTTGCTCCGCCATAGACCGGCTGAAGGATCGGGGTCTCAAACTCAAGGAAATTCCGCTCGTCCAGGTACCTCCTGATCAGGGAGATGACACGGCTCCGCGCCCTGAATACTTCACGACTCTCTTCATTAACAATAAGGTCAACGTAACGCTGGCGGTACCGTTTTTCGATATCTTTCAGGCCGTGTAATTTTTCCGGCAATGCACAGACGGATTTACAGAGGAGTGTCACCTGGTCAACCCAGATGGTGATCTCCCCGACTTTTGTCCTGAATACATGCCCGGTGACACCGATGATATCACCCCTCTCGATGTTACGATTGATAAAATCAAACTGCTCTTCTCCGAGATCGTTTTTCCGTATATATAACTGGACACGGCCGCTTTCGTCCCCAAGATCTGCAAATATTGTTTTTCCATGGTTTCTGACGGTGAAAATCCGCCCGGCGGTTGTGACACTTTCCTCGCTCTTTTCGTGTTCTATTGCATGGAACCGCACCTTGATCTCATCGATCGTATCTTTCCGGTCAAATTTCGCCGGGTATAGCGGCACCCCGGCCTCTTGTATTGCCCCGATCTTGTCGAGTCTCGCCTCGTCAAAGTTGAGGGACTCAGGAATCAAACTCATCTGGTACTCATCTCCCTAATCGTCCTTGAATGGTCCCTGGTGCTTCGATATTCTTCGGAAAACAAAAGGGTTTCCCGTTTTTGAAAAGGAAGTACTGAATGGACGGTTCATTTGAATTCACTACAGGGAAATTTCCCCGGGTGGCATCTGGAGCGAAATATACCTGATAAATTCTCCCCGAAGGATAATAATACCTTCAATGTGGGATCTCCAATAAAACCCCGGGACCGTGGCGGCATGAAACGGGCCTGGCCAATACAGTACAGGCGCTTATTAGTCCTGCACATTCATCGTAATCATGGGTATCGCCTGCGTTTCGCGAAACGGTTCTTCTTTGCCTGCGTTACGTGTTTCTAATGTTTCTCTGTTCTCTGGGGTCCGCAAATCCGGCAAGGGACGTATTTTTTTCACCCATATACCATCTGATTCTGGCAGTATAGACCGGATATGTCCTTTCATCCCAGTCTCCGGTGATAATGGAGCAATACTATATCATCCCTGACAAGCTCATCGATCAGATAGAAAGAGTATTTCGCAATTGCCCCTGGCAGCCAATTCAAGGGGTAGGTGACGTACCCTGGTATGACGTGAACAGCAGATAATAAAAATCTGGAAATCTTAAACTGGATTTTCCCCTGGGACATCATCCAAATGGTGTAGCATGGAGCCACCTAAATCAGTGTACCGGACAGATAATGGAATTATCGTCATCGAACTTGTCCTACGGAACGTGATGCAGCTCTTTAATTCCCTGGACCCATCGCCATTTCACGAAAAAGAACTTGACCCCGATGCAGAAGAGTACATCTTCAACGCGGTCGTCGACCAGCCGAAGAAAATTCCGGTTAAAATGGCCATCTATATCCCCGAAGAGTCTATTACAGGTAATACCCGCGAATCAATTATCCTTGGGATCCATAACCATTTTATCTACAAATCTTCAGTTTCAGACCGCGAACTCCGCAGATTATTTGAACGTGGGCGGTTAGTGCTCGTCATTGCGATAGGTATTCTCCTTATGACACTCCTCGCACGCCAAATTCTCTCAACCCTTGAGCAGGACCTCCTGATCAGGATGGCCGGGGAGGGTTTCCTGATCCTGGGGTGGGTCACCCTCTGGGAACCGGCGTATATTTTTATTTACGGCTGGTGGCCGATTGTCCAGAAACGGAGGATTTACACCCAGATCACAACAATGGAGATAGAAGTGCTGCCAGTCCCGCAACCAAAGAGGTAACACCCGGCCATCTGAAGTGTTACCGGTCCCGGCGAAATAGATACACTGATTTTATTTTAGTAGCGTGATACACCACTATCCATGACAAAAAAAGTGGTGCTGCTCGCGGGGAGCCCGAGGCCGAACGGAAACACCGCACTGGTCATTGAAGAGTGCGTAAAAGTGATCCGGGGATCAGGGGTCGAAACCGAGGTATTCTCCCTCGTGGGTAGGAAGATTGAGTCCTGCACGGCGTGTTACCAGTGCAAAGACCTCGGTTGTTGTGTGATTAACGACGGTCTGAATGACTTAATTGAACTGTTAAGGGGTGCGAACGGTTTTATCGTCGCATCACCGGTGTATTTTGGTACTGCACGGGGGGATGTAATGGCAGCGTTGCAGCGGATTGGCGTTGTATCAATGGTGACAGATAATTTCCTCCGCTGGAAAGTGGGTGGACCCATCGCAATTGCCCGCCGGGGGGGACATACGGCAACCATACAGGAGATGCTGATGTTCTTCCTGATCAACGAGATGATCGTACCCGGTTCCAATTACTGGAACATGGTATTTGGGCATGAACCTGGTGAGATTTGGAACGATCCTGAAGGTATCGCAACGATCCGGCTGTTTGCGGACAATGTGGCAGAGCTGGTACAGAAACTGGACTGAACGATTCATACCTGCGGCAGGAGAGAACCACCCTTTTTTATCCGGGGAAAATCTTTTTTTCCCTTGTCATACTCTCCCAAACGCATCCCTAATCGCTTAGTTTATACTGCAAAAAGTACCATAGTCGCCTGACAGGAAGAGGGGGGCCCGGATTTGAGTACCAGTATCATTGAAGTGGAAGGCTTAGAACACCAGTATGGTGATTTCAAGGCTGTGAACGGAATAAGTTTCACGGTCGGAAAAGGTGAAATTTTCTCCTTTCTCGGGCCGAACGGGGCAGGGAAGAGCACGGCGATCAATATCCTGATCACGTTATTAAAACTCCAGAAAGGCGAGGCCTGTATTGCGGGTTATGATGTCAGGACAGAGGCCGAAAAAGTCAGGGAGTCAATCGGTATCGTCTTCCAGGAAGTGACCCTCGACCGTGACATGACCGTGTGGGAGATCCTTGAATTCCATGGCAGGCTTTACGGGATGACGCGACCAGACAGGAAAGAGCGGATAGCGGAGATCCTTGAACTGGTAAAACTGGGAGGGCAGAAGGACATGTTGGTGAAGAAATTATCCGGCGGGATGAAACGGCGGCTTGAAATTGGCAGGGGACTCATGACGAGACCAATCGTGCTTTTTCTCGACGAACCTACCATCGGTCTTGACCCACAGACACGGATGAGGATGTGGGACTATATCAGGACCGTGAACGATGAGGGGACCACGATTTTCCTCACCACCCATTACATGGATGAGGCGGACAACCTGTCAGACCGGATCAACATTATTGACCATGGGAAGATCATCGCGAGTGGAAAACCATGGGAACTTAAGAATGAATTGGGCCAGGACCTGGTTTATCTCGAAACAAGCGACAATCCAAGGGCCAGGTCCATTATCACCGATCTTGTTTCTATCAGCGGGGTGAGTGACAAAGGTAAGGGCATCCTCATCACCACGAATGACGATGGGACGAAGATACTCCCCCTGATCATTGAGGAGATCAGGAACAGCGGAATCAGTGTTATCACGGTGAACCTGAAGAAACCATCAATGGATGACGTATTTGTCCATTTCACCGGACGCGAGCTCCGTGATGACAAGCCTGGAAAGTCCCCTGCCACATTCAGGAGGAGATGATGGTCAATTACGGGTTTATGACGATATACTGGCGGGACATGATCCGGTTTGTCAGGTTTAAGACACTCCTGATCTCCTCGCTCATCCAGCCTGCGTTGTGGATGGCATTTTTCGGCATTGCCATGTCTGCCAGTTTTGATCGGCTCGGCGCCTCAATCCCGCCGATCCCGGGTGTTCCGGAAGTTCAGTACCTGACCTTTATGGCGGCCGGGGTCATTGCAATGACCACGCTGTTTACAAGCCTGTTCGGCGGGATTGTCCTATTATTTGATAAAAACTGGGGGCTGATGAGGGAGATCATGGCAAGTCCGCTCCCCAGGGACCATATCATATTCGGCATTGCTCTGTCTGGCATGACAAAGTCGTTCATCCAGGTGATGATTGTCATGATATTCGGGCTGCTTATCGGAGTTTCCTTCTTTGCCGGGTATACAATCGCACACACGGTTGTGGCATTGCTTGGGATCATGCTCTTTGTCGGGATGTTCTCCATCGGGTTCCTCTTTTTCTCCGCGGCGATCTCCATATCAATGGATACACCGGAAGGGTTGCAGGGGATCATCACGCTCCTCTCGATGCCGATCTTTTTCGCAAGCAACGCACTCTATCCGGTTTCCGCGTTCCCACCTGTGTTACAGGCGATCTCTACCGTAAACCCGCTTTCCCAGCTGGTCAACGGGGTCCGGTATTTTGCCATCGGTGATAATTTCACGACAATGGGCATTCATTACGTGTATACCCCGGCAGATATCCTTCTCTCCTTCACGGTCCTGGGGATATTCGCGATTTCCATGTTCGGGGTCGCCTGGTGGAGGTTTAAGTCAGCCGTTGTCACCTGATCTGTGGCTTGAGCCCCCCGTTTTTTCATTTTCCCTGGTATCACAACAATAGTAAGCAGTGCAGGATTGCGGGAACACCCATCCGGTGACATCGCACACATTCCCTCTAAAACGGCGATTATTTCATTTCAGTATCAGGGGCGGGCAATTCCCGACGATGGATATGGACTCCTGGAACATCCGGTACCACAGAGTCCTCAACATATTCCGGTACGGAGACAAAGACCCTTGATGACGATAATTCTGCCATGAAATCATCGATATGATACACATCGGTAAGGACCATTTCGCGAAACAAGGCGACGGGTAACAGGCTGCCGAATTTATATTCATCCGGAAATGGAAGCTGGATGGCCGATTCTATCTCTTTTTGGGAGAACATAACGGCCTTCTGTGCGGCATGAACAACAGTACCAAATGGATCGTCACCCCGTACCCCCCGCACAAGGAGAGAGAAGTCATTCTTACTAATCCGGGTCCCGGGCTCAAGGGTATGGGTAAGCAGAGACGAATAGAGTTTCCCAAAATTATTGTTCCTGAAGGTAAGGAGAAGAAAACCGAGTCCCTTTGCACCCTCCCGGGCCTCAATGACAATGTCCCGGGGGTGAAACCGAGTGGGTACCTTTGAGATCACCCGTGCCAGGTGAAGCCTGGCATCATCGGGGAGTGGAAGAACGGACTTCCCTCTGCGGATGATACGCGAAACGCCCCTGCATACCACTTCACTGTACCCGTGTGCCCCGCCGGTCCAGAATATCCCCCCTTTCTGTTCAGACCCCGGCACCACGACCACCTGGTTCCGGACTTCGTCGCAGGTGATCATCCTCCAGCCCCTGCCGCCCAGCTGAAAACCGGCACTGTTCCTGCTGTTCACAAACCTGGCATCGAGCCGCCCGACCACCTCACCTTCGGGCGTCACAGCACGGAATTCCCCACCCCCGTGGATGACTGAGTACAGGTCCCGCCAGTTTGCCCTGCCGAACTCCCGTTCAGACCTGGGACCCAGCATCAGCATCTCGCCATCCGCCACCAGGTATTCTTCTGTCATGAGGTTCTTAACAATCTCTTCCATTGCGATGGCAGGGATTCCCTTAAAGGGGGTGAGGCTACGCAGTACTGAAAGAAGACGCCTTGTGGATACCCTTCGTTTACGGAGCATCTCCAGAAGGAGTTGCTGGACCAGCACATTATAGGGGCGTACATGTGGGATGAGAGGCTCAATCTCCTTTTTACCTGCGCATTCGATCAGGGCGACAGAACAGAGGAGTTCGCAGGGATCACGGAGGATGAATGCAACGAACGGCGGCTGGCCCCGCCTCCCACTCCGCCCCATTCGCTGCAGGAAAGAGGAGACAGAATTTGGTGGCCCCAGCTGGACCACAATATCCAGGTCACCAATGTCGATCCCAAGTTCAAGCGAGCTGGTGCAGACAATACAGGCGCTTCCTTCACGCGAAAATGCTGATTCTGCCTCCCGCCGGGTCTCCTGCGAAAGTGAGGAGTGGTGCACCGACAGGTGGTCCACGCGGCCCCGGAGCGAGGTGATCACGTTTTCTGCATCGCTCCGGCTGTTCACAAAAACAATTGCCTTCTTCCCGGAGACGACCCTGGCGAGGGATGCATGACGTCTCCCTTCATCCGGTTCTACGGTAAATGAGAACTTCTTTTCACGCGGAATAACCGGTACCTGCACTACCTCTTGGGCTCTTCCCGGTGCAGAGAGCCACCGGAGCACGTCATCCGGGTTGCCAACCGTTGCAGAAAGCCCGATCCGCTGTACTTTCCTCCCGGACACCTCGTCCAGCCGATCGAGAAGGCACCGCAGGTGGACCCCGCGCTCAGATTCTACAAAGGCATGTACCTCGTCAATCACCACAAACCTGAGGTTTTTTAAGTCAGCCGAAAGCAGGCGTTCAAGCATGAGGACTTCCAGGGACTCAGGCGTGATCATCAGGAAATGCGGGGGTTCACCTGCTGCCCATGCACGGTCCCCCTTCGGCACGTCGCCATGCCACTTCCGGACCAGAAGCCCTGTCGGAACAGCAAACGTAAGGAACCGGTCTTCCTGGTCATTGATCAACGCTTTTAGCGGGGAGATGTAGATGCATGCCACACCGTTGAGACCCTCTTTTAGCATGGTGTCAGTAACCGGGATCAACGCGGCCTCGGTTTTCCCACCGGCCGTCGGTGCGAGGACCAGTACGTCACTCCCTGACCATACCGCCCGGCAGGTCAGTTCCTGCACATCACGGAGCTCACTCCATCCGAGGAGTTGCAGGAGCACTGACTGGAGTGCCTCGTGCAGCCCATTATATACCAAAGACACGTCACTTCACCATGTGTCGGGCTTAAATATCTGTTTTCGGGAGACGCTGCCGGTATCCGACATGCAACCACTCCTGGCGGATCAGCCTTCGGGAGCATTTTCATACCCCGGACATGCAGCAGGCCCATGAAAAAAAACGTATAAATAGCAATACCTCGTTTGTATGACTAGGTAAACTCTATGTCTGCAACGATGGGAATTCAAAACGGATCGTTCCTGTGGGCAGACTTTTTCTTCTTCTTTAGGTAGGGGATCCGGCAGCTCTGCCGGTTCCCCTGTAGTGTTTCTCCAACGTTTACCGCACGGTGTTACTATGTTTGGAATCAATGACCCCTGGATATTGCTCGGTTATGGCCTCTCAATCGGCCTGGCACTGGCATGTGTAGTGTATGGCCTGCTGAACTGGAACAAGGGAGGGGAGACCTGATATGGCGGTGAACAGCCCAACGCTCATCGCTGTGACGGCCATATATGTGGTGTTGATGCTATACCTTGGCTGGGTAGGGTATAAAAAAACAAAGACCTCTGAGGACTTTCTGGTCGCCGGGAGAGAGGCCCACCCGGTCATCATCGCCCTGTCCTACGGGGCCACGTTTATCAGCACATCTGCGATTGTCGGGTTCGGTGGACAGGCAGCCAACCTTGGTATGGGGCTGATCTGGCTTACCGTGCTGAACATCGGCGTGGGGATCCTGCTGGCTTTCGTGATATTTGGTAAGAAAACACGTGAAATCGGACAGAAACTACAGGCTGTCACATTCCCTGACCTGATGGGAAAAATTTACAAGTCCCAGTTTATGCAGGTCTTTACCGGGATCGTGATTATTGCCGGAATGCCCCTGTACACCGCTGCGGTACTGATAGGTGGCGCCCAATTCATCCGGGAGACCATATCGATCTCCTACAGCACATCACTGATCGGGTTTGCCCTGATCGTCGCGGTATACGTAATATTCGGTGGACTTATTGCCGTGATGTATACTGATGCCGTCCAGGGAGCGATCATGCTGGTCGGGATGACTATCCTCCTGGTGGCAACATACCTGTTGCTGGGCGGAGTGAATGCGGCCAACAGCAGCCTTACCGCAATGGCACCCCTTGTCCCGGATAATTTAATAAAAGGCGGTATGACGGGATGGACAACCATGCCCGTTTTCGGTTCATCCATATGGCTGACCATGATTACCACACTGGTCCTCGGTGTAGGTATCGGAGTACTGGCCCAGCCCCAGCTGGTCGTCCGTTTTATGACCGCAAAAAACAACAAGTCCTTAAACAGGGCAGTCCTTATTGGTGGCCCCTTCATCCTGATGATGACAGGGGTGGCATTCACGGTCGGTGCCCTCACGAATGTTTATTTCTACCAGATGCTGGGGAAAATCGCGGTTCAGGTAGCACCCGGTGGTAATGTGGACACGATCATTCCCATCTTCATCAACCAGGCATTACCGGAATGGTTCGTGGTCCTGTTCATGATCACGTTGCTTGCTGCTGCGATGTCCACGCTGAGTTCCCTCTTTCACACGATGGGTACCGCACTGATATGTGACATCTGGGGAAGGGGACGCAAATGTGCCCTGTCAATGAGGGCCAACCAGGTGGGCATCCTGATCATGATCATCGCAAGTGTCATTATTGCATTCCTGATGCCTGGCAGTATCATTGCCCTTGCAACCGCGATGTTCATGGGGTTGACCGCCTCCGCCTTCCTCCCTGTCTTCGCCGTGGCAGTCTACGCCAAAAAACCGGATGAAAATGCTGCAAAGGCCAGCTTAATTGTTGGGACAGCCGTCTGGTTTATCTGGGCGCTTTTCATCAATGCCAGGTATGCTTCCGTATACGGACTATGCAAGGCACTTACCGGCAATACCAGCATCGTCGGACTCCCCTGGGCAGCCGTTGACCCGCTGGTCATTGCTCTCCCAATCTCGGCCGCAGTTATTGTGATATTACAATTCTATGCAGACCGGAGGAACCGGGCTGAGGTCCAGTCAGCTCCCGCTGTGTTGTAAATTGCCGGGATAATCTTCGTTTCCAATTTTTTGGCATATTTTTGGGGTGTAAAAATCCCTATTTTTTTCCGGATTCACAGATCCTGGCGGTTCAATATGCCAACTCCGACGTGTACCTCTCTAACCCGGCCTATTTTGTTATTTTATTACCTCATCCCGTGTAGTATATGAGTGTGAAGTCCCGGGACACAAACCCTGGGTATTCCCCATAAGAGAAACTCAAAATTGGAGATAACAACATGATCAGGATAATATTGGTTGCAATCGGCATCGCCTTCTGTGTAATGTCGTCACTAACACCTCCGGTGTAGATGACCGTAGCTCCGGTATTATCATCACGAAGGAACCATCCAGCACAAGGTTAATCATATCTCCCACATTTTGGGTTGAACTCCGCAGATCTGAACTGCATACCCACAGAGATCTGCGCCGGTCCGGACATTTCGGAAAAGGAAACCTCCTTCCGGGGCTTCTCGTCCAGTAGCATCAACGTTCAACCATTCCATGCATTCCGGCTCTACACCAGTAGACCCAAAGATATTTTTTTTCGTTCTTTAGAAAAAAAGCGTGAGATTCCAACTGTTTTCGAACACTGGCGTCCTAAAAGACCCTTGACAGTTCCACTTCTTCAGACGGACTGGAATGAAAAGGTACCTGGTAGGATCCTCACCATATCCCTGAAAATTCAGGTAGGGCCTTCCTGCTACTGGCTCCCGGGGATTTCAGGGTATCCTGTAGATGACCACGGTCACGTTATCCCTTGAAACCAGCAGTGCATCCCTGACAAATCCTGAAACAAGGTCAGCGAGAGGACCGGATTTATCGGCCTCCGTGATGATGCATTCATCGACATAGTCATGAAAGCCGTCACTGGAGAGGAGGACCAGGTCCCCGGATTGCAGTGTGACGTGGTAGATATCTACAAGGAAACTGCTTCCAAGGCTGTTTGTGATCATCGCCCTGAGCGGGTGGAACCTCGCATCTTCCTCGGATATCTGGTGGGAGTCAACAAGTGACTGGACGACAGAATGGTCTTTTGTCCTGAAAAGGATCCGCTCCCGGACATGGTATGCACGGGAGTCCCCGGTATTTGCAACGACTGCCATATTATTCCGGATAAACGCAGCGACCATCGTGGTCCCCATCCCTTCCAGGTCATCCTCGGCCCTGGTCGCGATGGTGATATGGGCCAGTTTAAACGAGTCGGATAATAGAGTCCCGATTTCATCCGGACCCATTTCATCAGAGTAGTGACGCGAAAATTCCGTCGACAGCGTGGAGATCGCAATTGCCGATGCCACTTCTCCCGCCCTGTGGCCCCCGATCCCATCTGCAATAGCAATGAGACGGCCATCACCAACTTTCACGGCCAGCATGGCATCTTCATTGTTGTTGCGTTTTCCTGTGCAGGAAATCCCGACGGTGGTACCGTCGAGGACGATCGTACCATCTGTCATTCTACCCCACCCTGCCCGTCAAACAGGGAGTCGTAATCCCTTGTACCAGGTGGTGATCCGAATAACTGTTTTAAGTCGGACAGCAACATGCGGACTGACTGGTACCGGTCATCTGGATTTTTTTGCAGGCATTTTAAGATAATCGGGTCGAGTGGCCGTGCCTGTGGGTTCACTTCAGATGGTGGCACCGGCATTCTTGAGATAATGGCGTTACTGATATCCGCAAGGTCATCCCCGGGGAACAGGAGTTTCCCGGTCACAAGTTCATAGAATACGACCCCGAGCTGGTAGATATCTGTCCGTTCATCGGTCTCTCCAAATCTTCCGGGTGAGATCTGTTCGGGTGACGCATAGGCCAGCGAGAACCCGGCAACAGTCGGCATGGCTGAAGATCCAATAAGACGGCTCATCCCCCAGTCACTGATCTTAGGGACTCCGTTACGGTCGATCAGGATATTCTGTGGCTTGATGTCGCGGTGGATGATGCCTTGTTCATGTGCATATGCAAGGCCGTCGGCAACGCCGGAAATGATCTCCACTGCTTCGTTCACGGGTAACGGGGTCTTTAATTCTGCCAGGCCTGACTTTACAAACTCCATCTCAACGTATGGTATCGGGAGGATATTCACATCGGTAATCTCGACGATGTTCGGGTGGCGGAGCCCTTCCCAGGCGAGTATCTCTTTCATAAAACATTTTCCGGTGGTCTCGTCGAACCGTATCGGTATTTTGACTGCCACCGTCATGCCATCTTTCAGTCGCATTGCCCGGTACACATGGGAGATACCACCCCTGCCCAGGAAGTCGATACTTGCATAACGGTCTGCCAGTTCCGGCGGGAACATATCCGGCCTTGTTGCCGTTGAACGCCGGTAGGGATCAGTCCCCGAAGACACTCTCGTCTCGTCACCATTAAACAGACCAAATGGGAACCTTCGTTTCTGTACCTCCTGGGCTAGTGAGTGGTCCTGCCATAGGGCCAGCAGTGCTGATACCGGGGCGGCCACGATGGTCGCGAGGATCGCCGTCACTTGTTCCGGGACAAGCGAAAAGAGAAGAATCGGCGTCACAAGGAGTATGATCACGCCGATCACAACATGTACCTTGAGAGTCCAGCGGAGTGGACGGGACAGAAGCGACCCAATCGCAAGTGCCAGTGCAGAAAATATCAGGTATGCCTCAAACATTAACACGATTAACAGGAGGATGAGGGCAAGCGGATCGGTAAATCCAGGGAGCAGGGCGATCATCTGTAAAAGGACATACAGCAACCCTGCCATGCATACAACCTGCCCAATTGCTACGCCAGCCCTGACCGCAAGTGGCTGGGGAAAGGATAGGTGGCCAAGCCCAAGGTAGTCATGGGCAAGGAGCAGAACCAGGGGTATTACCGCAATAAAAAGGAAAAACGCAAGTTCTCCAGGGGGTTTGAAACCAGATCCAGTCGTATTCCCGGTCTCATTCGTATGGTTGTCCCGGGGTGATGTCCCGACAGGTGCTACAACACTGGTATTATTGGTTCCGAGGTCCGGGGTCACATTTACCCTCGGGGTTACCAGGAGCGGTGTCGCATTGGTTACCTGGGCAACGGTTGTATTGGGTTGAGGCGTCAGGTTGCTGGTGGGGACTGGCGTGGGTAAGACGGTGGGCGCCTGTGTCATAAAGGAGATTTGCCCGTTTGACCCTGTGGTATTTGGAGCAGGCGTAGAGGTTACGGGTACAGTTGTCCCTGTAGTCGTGGGCGCGCCAGTAGGTACGGTAGTTACGACCGTCGTGGATACTACAGTAGGTACGGTAGTACTAACCGCCGTGGGACCGACGGTTGGTGCGGTAGTTACCTCTTGGCTCTGCTTCTTAAGATCATGATCGACCTTTGTTGGCGTGTCTTTAACGACGCTTACCTTCGCTTCATCAATGTCGTACCCCTTAAGAGAAATCTGTAACAGGTGTGTTCCAACCGGGACATCCACAGTAGCCGGAGTTTTTTTCTCACTGTCTATACCGTCGATGAAAACTGAAGCCCCGGTTGGGTCTGAATTGACGTTAATTGTCCCGGTATCCTGAGCAAACGTAACCGAGATACTATGGTCAGATTTGACATTTGAAAATTTGTACGTTAATCCCGGTGTTGCGGTTCCGTCAATGGTCATGATACTATGATACCCGGAATCAGGGGCAA
>CAIJED010000148.1 GCA_903819595.1 uncultured Methanomicrobiales archaeon
GATATCAATAACCAGCTGACAGTACTCAAAGGTTACCTGTAGTTGTCTTCCAATTACCTGGATGATCCCGTACGCCTCAAGGAATTTATTACCCTAGAGATGAGAGCTGCTGCAACAATTGAAGAACATATCGCCTTCACCCGCGAATTCCATGATATGGGGGCCAAGCCACCAGTATGGCAGTCGCTGCCTGCTGTGATTGAGCAGGAGAAAAACAGATTGCCTCCAGGTGATATCGATATCGAAACAGATTGTATCGGTCAAGAAATTCTTGCAGATTCATTGTTTGAAAAGGTCATCTATAACCTGGTTGACAACGCCCTGAAATATGGCGGGGACACCATGACGAAAATCCGCTTCTTTTCGTACGAATCAGGTGGAGATCTTATTGTTGTCTGCCAGGACAACGGGGAAGGGGTACCCGGAAAAGATAAGAGCCGTGTTTTTGACCAGGGTTATGGGAAGCACACAGGCCTTGGGCTCTACCTCTCCCGTGAGATACTCTCGCTGACCGGCATAACCATTGCTGAAACAGGGGAACCGGGGAAGGGGGCAAGGTTTGAGATGAAGGTGCCGAAAGGAGCATGGCGGATGACGGGGGATGGTGCATGAAACAGGCGATCGATAAACAGACCCTCGTGTCCTCAGCTAGTGGCAGGGATGCTCTGCGTCCTGCTGGCCTTCGGGTGATGGGCAAGTGAAACCCAACACAACGAATCCAGCCTGATATGTGAAAATAATTGTGTTCCCCCACGTGTGGGAATGTTCCGTATTACGGGGGTAAATTCGGATTGGCTTTTTTTGTGTGTTCAGCACATATAGGGGTTAAGCCGTTTGTATTGTTCCCCACACGCGCGGGATATAAATTTATGATCTATCGGGATATGAACCCAACGACACGTGTTTCCCGGCCGCGTGAGGTAGACCCCCCTAGGCCTGTATACCACATTGTCCGGATCAAACAGGAAGGCATTTTATCACAAAATAAGTAAGTGTAAAATAATGGCAGAAGAAAAAATTCGATTGATAAAAGATGGGGGAGATCCATGTAGGAGTTCTTCCACGGTTACAGACGCGGAACGAAAAAGAGCAGCCCCATTTTTTAAGAGAATTCAAAAGAAATTTCAGGGTTAATAAGATGAAACTGCATGAAGTCTGGGAAGGGGACCACTGGCAGCATGTTAGTTCGTGGGATTCATTGAATGGGGCCGAACAGGAAGCGGTACGACTGAATGAAAAATTTAACGGGGATTATTTCGTACGAAAAGTCACCGGGTCCGTGGTATATCAGGACAGGTCTAGGCGGATGTAATTATGGCAGAATCCCGCAGAATATTCTGCCGTAGGCGGGCGACCGGGGCAGACCCTCACGTTACCTTGCAACGATGAACAAAATACATGATGGTTAAAGTACCCGGGGCCAATGTAATTGGATGACTGAATATCTGCCAGTTTTTAAGACGCCCGATGATTTGAAAATTGTTGTCAACATCGAATAGCGATGTAAGTTTCTACAAGCTACCACGGAATCCGCCTAAAACCGGTGGCAAGAATACTGCCAGCGTCGAAATATACGGCCACTCGGAGCGAACGGGGGCCGTGTATTATTATACATACGACTTGATCGACATCGGATGATATGGTTGGCGAAAACAACCTACTATTCGTCGTGCAGGTTAGAGACGGTCTCACGGACCGGGTCATAATGCAGAGTCTGAACTATAATGAGATCGAAATAACAGGGCAATATTTCCCCGGGACCTTCGATAATCAACCCGAATAAAAAACCTATTCTCTTTTTCTGCAAGACAACCCCTTATCACCGCTCTTCAGGTGATGGCATCATGCAGGCAGCTCATAAACAGATCACAACTCTTTTATGACAAGGCCGGCAACAAAGAAATAAGTGAAGATCAATCCCATACCGGATATGTAGCACACATCCTGAGGGTCCCGGTTATCTGGAGATAGATGATGAAACCATATGAAGTCTGGGAAGGCAACCATTGGCTCTACGCATCCTCGTGGGACACCCTGGAAGAGGCCTCACAGGAGGCAAATCAACAAAACACCGTACATAACTCAAGATATTTCTTGCGTAAAATAAATGAGTCCGGTCAGTACCTGGATAAGTCCAAATGGTAATGACGGTCCAGCATACGTCGTACAGATGAAGTCGCCAAATCATGACCGTTTTTAAGATCTCCGATGGCAAGAGAATTGATGTCAGCATCAATAGCGATGTATGTCTCTATAGGGCACCAGAAGGCATGGCCGGGATCGACATATATGCCCATAAAGCCCCGTCAGGGACCATGTACTACTATACCTACGCGTGGTCGACAACGCATCCACCGGTATATTCAATTATCACGCCAGCTGAGGTCCAAGATCTTCTCATTGGCCGGGCCAGCCTGCCAGTGTACGGTCGCCTTACCGATGATGAAGTGAAGTTAGCAGAACAACACTTCCCTGGTATCTTCAAATGAAGATGTCAGATTCATTTTTTTAGTGGCTGCAGGATGACAGATGCATATCAGGGCATGGGCAGGCGATCGGGAATAGTATCGAATTATTCTTCCTGTTTATTCGTCCACCAATTCAAGCCGGTCAATCCCCAGCCAGGGTACCATCATCGTCACCCCGTTGAAAGAGAACACCGGGTCCTGGCGTTCACTTATCCCCTTCGTTCCAATTCCGATAAATATCCCATCGGCATTCGTATATCGGGTAACTACCCGGTATTTCTTACCCGGTACAAGTTTGTCCTTCCACTCCTCTGCTTTAACCATTTGGCACTATATCAGGCACAGGGCTATATCCGCAGCTGCCGGACGGGAGGTGAACGTGATACGGACCTTCACCACTTCCGACATCGTCCCAAAAATAAACCCGGTAACCGTATTCATTTTTTTCCGCTGATACGATGCCCTGCTTCTCGCACGGATAGTATCCCCGTGTCCCTGATAATATTCGCTGTTTTTCTTCCGCATTTTATCAGGGTTGTTGTTGTAGTAGCATTTGTACCGTGCACGCCGTTTATCTAATATTGACTGCTCCCGGGCCACAACCATCGCCTCAGCGAGAGGAATGGAGGATTTTACAACCTTCATCCCTTCACCTTTCGCTTGCGGAGCCATTCACTACGGCAGGCCAGACTATGGAAAACATGCTTGTTTTTCATCCGGGCCCTGGCATCGGATGGCATGAGCGTGAAATTTTTGCCGCAGTTGTCACATACCAGGGCGACACGATCCCGTTGGTTCGTCATGGGACCGCCCCCATGCGACCGGTCCCGTTGCATACCTGGCACGGTTCAGGGAGTTTCCGTTTCCGGAAGAGCCGCCCCGTCCCGCGACAGGCCACGCAGTCGATCTCCCGGTGGTAGCGGTCGGTCATTCTGCCACC
>CAIJED010000149.1 GCA_903819595.1 uncultured Methanomicrobiales archaeon
AGCTGCTGGTGGATCTCAATCCCGGCAAGGAGTCCGATCTGTTCATAGTCCATGGTGTGACCTCTTCATGCATTCCCCTTTTAAGGAAGTGGAAAGGAGGATACGTTGTTTATCCGGATTGTTCTCATTGCCAAGTACCCACATCATCTTGACGAGGGCGACTTCCGGCAGTGTATTGGCACCTTCGATAACCCCAATTTTCAGAAGGTCCCGGCCCGTATCATAGACACGGTCACAGACACGTCCGTTCAGGCACTGGGACGTCATCATGACGACCGTCCCCTGGTCTGTCAGCGTTTTGAGGGTGGGTATCCAATCGGTACTTACGTGGCCGAGCCCGGTACCGGCAATCACAAGCCCGTGTACCTCACCCGGCTGCGGGAGTGCTGATGGTGGCATTCCCGGGTAAAAGTACAGGAGTCTGCAGGACTCATCGAGGGCAGGGCGGATAGCAGGTTCATCAGACCCCCGCCGTACCGCTTCCGGTGACAGGTCCACGTTCAGGGAAGGGTATTCAACGAAACCAAGCGGTGATATGCCGATGCTTTGAAACGCATCCCGGCGTGAGGTGTGCATCTTCCGAACCCTGGTCGCGCGGTGGATTGCACAGCGGTCATCACTGGTCGATGCATGCATTATTACCGCGACTTCCCCAAACGGACTGACCGCTGCAGTCGCACTGCATAGTGCATTCATCGTGTTATCACTGCTCGGCCGGTCCGCTGACCGCTGGGACCCGACAAATATAACCGGCACAGGAGTATCCACCATAAAACTGACGGCCGCAGAACTAAATGACATGGTATCAGTCCCATGGGTCACAATCACTCCCTCTGCCCCGGATTTAATCTCCTTGTACACCGCAGTTGCCAGCTCCTGCCATATCCGGGGAGTCATATTTTCTGAGAGGATCGTGTATAATTGTGTGGTCCGGTACCGGGCAATCCCGGAAAGACCAGGTATTGCCCGTAAAATATCATCGGCGTCGAACTGGCTTGTGACCGCACCGGTACGATAATCGATCCTGCTGGCAATTGTTCCACCTGTGGAGATAATCGATAAGGAGGGGAGTGCGGGATCCTGGACGGTCAGAATTTCCGGCCGGCTGACCGGGACAGGTCGTTCCAGGAACCTGCAGGTCTCCATGCCTACACCGATATTATACCCGCTGTCAAGCTTGATCACCGCTTTCCCATCTCTTTCAGTAATATATGTTCCATTTAGCTGGGTGCCGCCGTACGTGCAGTCCACCCGGTCACCTGTTACGAGTGGCTCCATTATTGTGCCAGCCTCCCAGCTTCTGTCAACATCGTTTCGATTGCCCGGCGGATGGCGAGCTTTTTTGATCCCGCGTTGTGGTGGTCCATATTCAGTTTCACTCTTGCAAGGGCGATGGATTGTGCTGTCGCAGAGGGTGCCGGTCCTCCGGGGTGATCCCGCATGGCAACGCTTCCTTCTACCGATAAGGCTGTGGTCATTTGCTCTGTTGTAAGGCCCCGTTCTGTCAGTGTTTTCCCTGTGATCTCGCTGGATGCGGCATCAAGTGCTTTTTTATCCAGTGTGCCGTTTCTTATTGCACGGCCAACAATGCTGTGGGCGGTCCGGAAAGGCAATTGATACTCCCGTACCAGGAGATCTGCCAGGTCTGTTGCCGTCGAAAAACCTCTCCCGACCTCAGCCTTCATCCTGGCGGTATCAAACCGGGCACTCAACAACATGCCAGACAGGAGGTGCAGGCTCATTATTGAGTCCCGGGTCCCCCTCCACAGGTGCGGGGTTAATTCCTGGAGGTCACGGTTATAACTCATTGGGAGGCCCTTCGTGATGATGAGTGCCGCTGTGTATGCTCCCGTAACCGATCCGGCCTTTGCCCTCATAATTTCTGCCGTGTCCGGGTTTTTCTTCTGCGGCATGATGGAACTTGTTGAACAGAACGGGTCGTCCAGACAGATAAAACCGATAAATGGCGAGCTCCAGAGGACCAGTTCTTCACAGAGCCGGCTTAACGTTGCCATCATAATCGAGAGGTCGGAAAGAGTTTCAAGGGCAAAATCCCGTGTTGCCACTGCATCCATGGTATTCAAAATAATTGCGTCGAACCCGAGCAGGGTGGCGGTATAGTCCCGGTCTATCCGGTACCCTGTGGAGGCGAAAGCTGCAGCACCCAGAGGCGACCGGTTTACCCGCGCATATGCCTCATTCAAACGATCAAAATCGCGTGAAAATGCCTGCTCATATGCAAGCAGGTGGTGGGCAAGCGTGGTTGGTTGTGCGTGCTGGAAGTGGGTGAACCCCGGCATCAGTGATTTGTGATGTTGTTCTGCACAGGTAAGCAGGACTTTTCGAAGGTTCACGAGGGAATCGAGCAGTTCAATAATTTCGTCCCGCAGGTGGAGCCGGATACACGTTGCCACCTCATCGTTCCTGGAACGTCCAATATGAAGCCTTCCGCCTGCCTCCTCACCCGCAGCTTCAATCAACACGGACTCGATACCTGCGTGGATATCCTCAAAATGCTCAGAAAAGGCCTCTTCAGGTACTCCGGCCTCCTTCATGCCGAGCAGAACCCTCATTATAGTCACGGCATTTTCCTGATCGACAATATTCTGCCGTTTCAGCATCAGGAGATGGGCGATATCAACGAGCAGGTCCGCATCCGCAATGTTCCGGTCCGCATCCATCGATGAAAGGAACTGTTTTATCTCCAGGTCCCTTTCACCCGACAGGCGACCACGTCTGACTACATCTTCCTGCATTTGCGGTAATCACTCCTGATGATAATTTGTCTGCCGGATGAGATTAAAGCCACGCTTTTCTCGAGGCGAGCTCGATCGCACGCTGGACTGACTCTTTCGGAATAATCGTGGCAACCGGGATGTGGACCAGCTGTTCGATGACGCTGCTGACAATCGGGGCACATACAATTGCAATTGCACCTTCCCGTTCAGCCCTGACCGATGCGACAATCGCATCTTCCATCGTGTGCACAGGATATTCACGAATATTTACGTGGTGACCTTCAACGTCAGCAATTCGCTCGACCACTATATCAAGTACAGGCCGAGCAGCAATAAGGCCAATAAATTCTTCCTCGTTATGTCGGTAATAACGCCGTAAGGCACGGACAATTGCCCTCAACGTTGAGAGGTTCGGCGAACGTTTCCCATGCAGAATTTTATAGAGGGAACTCTGGGCAATACCACTTTCAACAGATAATTCGCGAATAGGAATTCTCAAATCCTTCCGGAGAATACTATTCAGCACTTCGACAAATTCCTCATCTGATAACAGAGCCGCCCGCATCAGTTTGTCAACAGGGTCCATCTGTACCATAGTATCGATACAATAAGGACAATTTATTATAATAATATTCGTTTTGTATCATTGAAATTCATCCGGTTATCATGGTAAAGGACATTTATCATAGTAATATCATCCAAAATGAAAATATGTAGGGATATTTTATTACAATTGTACCCATATATTCTCCATAAAATGAAACTTTAAGTACTGAAAGGTCGACGTTAAAAGGCATGAATAAAGTCGCTACGATCATTCTCGTCTGCATCGCTTGTGCGATGGTCACGTTGTTAGCAGGATGTTTACAACCGGTTGCGCCACACAACACGGTCACCACCAACGGAACAACCCCCGCGACCGCAGGGACAACAGAAGTAGATGTTATGTATGCGGGTGGCGTAGGGCCAATGCCAGTCCTGCTCTCGACGAAGCAGGTGGACGGTTATATCGCATGGCAACCCTACGTTTCCATCGCCACTGAATCAGGAATCGGGCAACTTGTTACTTATACAAAGGATTTCCCCCCGGTCCCCGAATGGAACAACCACCCATGCTGTGTTCTTACTGCCCGGGACGCCCTGGTAACAAGTGACCCGGACTTCGTCAATGCCATGGCCGCACAGACGATTCTCGGTGACCAGTGGATTACCGATCATCCCGAAAAAGCGGCAGCCGACCTGTCAGAATGGGTCATCGGCAATGACACCATAAAGTTCGGAAACCAGTCTGTGTCAGCAGACAGCGTCATGAGAGATGCAATCCCCACAGTGAGATATACTACTGAACCCACTCCGGAATGGATTAACGGGACCAAAAATTTCGTGAATGCACAAATCAGTCTTGGATATGTAACAGGCAGCCTTAAGAATTCCAGCACAGTTGGAATGGATGCGACTCTGTTTAACTTCGGTCCCTATACCGCTGCGAAAAAGATGATCCGCGAAAAGAATATTGTTACTCCGCCAAAAGTTAACCGTCAAATCGGAATTGGCTACCTAAAAGGCGATATACACTGCGGGTCACTCATCGTCGCAGTCAAGGAATGGCAGTATTTCAATGATACATACGGAATTGCATTAAAACCCAGAGATCTGACTGCATCAAGGCCGGAAATATGTGACCTGATTGTCAATGGAGTCCCGGTTGCAGAATTGAAACTTGTTACGGCTGATGCCGGCCCTCAGCTGATGCAGATGGAAGCCACAGATATTGTCGGGATGGGTTATGCAGGTGTTCCACCGGCAATTGCCTCTATCGACAAAGGATCTCCGATAAAAGTCCTGATGCCAACACAAACGGAAGGCTCAGCACTTGTTGCGGCCAAGGGGTCACCTGCCATTGACTGGAACAGTTTTATCAGTTACGCGGCACAGCGTTCAGCAAGTGGAAAGCCACTAAGGATTGCAGCACCCTCCAAGGGGTCAATCCAGGACATAATGCTGCAGGATTCTTTAAAATATAGTGGCGTGTCCATAAAATTTGTATAACCCTATCAACCTTTTTTTCAAAAAAGCACTACTGAGAACTACGTTCACGGGCCCTGGACTTATGAAAACCAATGGGATTCCATGATATATCTCCGGGCCCGTCGTATGAAAAAATCATTCCGACGGCATTAGGCCAGGATTTTTCCGGGAACCGGATATTGTGATGACCCGGTGATGTCTGGGACACCCAGTACCCATTTCAGGATCAGTGATTTTGACAAAGAAGGTTCATCTGGATTTAAGGAGAAATAACATCATGCAAGTGACCCCCGAACTACCGCGATGGTGGCATCGGTTTCTCTCAAAACCAGTCTTTTTAAAAATCGCACTTCCCGTCATCATTATTATCAGTTGGGAAGTACTTTCGGTACTCATCGGTAACGAGTTTATCCTCCCCTCAATTGTATCAGTCCTGCTGGTGCTGTCCAACCCATTTGCCGATATTCTTGGAAGCGGGAGTCTCGTCGGTAATGCATTCGTAAGTCTTGGGAGAGTGTTAATCGGATTTATGGTCGCAGCAGTGTTGGCAATACCCATCGGGATAGGGATGGGCCGGAGCGGTAGGGTTCATGATTTTTTTGATTCCACAATACAGGTATTCCGGCCAATTCCCCCACTGGCATGGGTTCCACTTGCCCTCGCATGGTTTCGGATCGGCCTTTTGTCCATGGTCTTTATCATTGCAATCGGTGCATTTTTCCCCATCCTGCTTAACACCCTTGACGGGGTAAAAAGTATCAAAAAGACCTGGGTGGAAGCCGCACACACCCTCGGTGCAAAGGAACGGCAGGTCCTCGTCAAGGTGGTTATCCCGGGTGCAGCACCCACCATATGGACAGGTCTTCGGGTCGGGTTCGGCATTGCATGGATGTGCGTCGTCGCGGCTGAGATGATGCCCGGCACCAATTCGGGAATCGGCTATCTCATTATTACTTCCTATAACTGGGGGCAGGTGCAGGTGATCATTGCAGGTATTGTTATTATCGGGATTATCGGGCTCGGAATTGATATCCTTTTCAAAATTATCGAGAGGAAAAAATTTATGTGGAGGGAGCTCGACCGATGACGCTGGTCCTAGAAGATATCAGTAAAGACTTTGAACAGCGGAATATTCGTTCATCCGCCCTGTTGTCCATAAACCTTGAGGTCGGAGAGAAAGAATTCACCTGTATCCTCGGACCGTCAGGGTGTGGCAAGACTACATTACTCCGTATCATCGCGGGTCTTGAAAAAGCGACCACGGGAAAGGTCATCCTTGGAGGGAGTATCGTCACAGGGCCTACATCACGTACGGCGATGATTTTCCAGGACTATTCACTATTCCCCTGGCGTACCGTCCTTGATAACATCGCATTTGGTCTCGAGATGAAAGGTGTGAATGAAGAAGAACGCCACAAGGTAGCAAGCCACTATCTTGACCTGATCGGTCTTTGCGGGTTTGGAAAAAATTTCCCGTACGAACTTTCCGGTGGTATGCGCCAGCGCGTTGCGGTGGCCAGGGCCCTGGCAATTGACCCGGCCGTACTGCTGATGGATGAGCCATTCGGTGCACTCGACGCCCAGACCCGGAACATGCTCCAGAAACAATTGCTTGAAATATGGGATAAAACACAAAAAACGGTCCTTTTCGTGACGCACAGCGTAGATGAAGCAGTTTTTATGTCAGACAAAATAATCGTACTGACGAACAGGCCGGGAACAGTAAAAGAAGTCGTTAACATTGATCTTCCCCGCCCACGCGACCGGACCAGCCAGGACTTTGCGAAGGTCAGGCGTTATGTACTTGGCCTGATCGACGAACCCCAGTCGATCTAGTAAGATTTAATAGTAAATATCTCCTTTTTATAAAGAACGAATAGATACAAGGAGTTCTGAGCCATGGTACGAAAACCGGGAAAGATGTATAGAAACATTTCAAAGAAGGCATATACACGCCGTAAATATATGGGTGGTGTGCCAGGAAGCAAAATTGTCCAGTTCGAGATGGGGAACCTTTCATCTGATTTTCCTCTCGAGGCGCACCTTGTTGTCACTGAGAGCTGCCAGATCAGGCATACGGCACTTGAAGCGGCCCGTATTGCAATCAACAGGCGCCTGATGAAAGATATCGGAAGGATGAACTTCCACTTTAAAATCAGGGTGTATCCACACCATGTGCTCCGTGAAAACAAGCAGGCAACCGGTGCGGGTGCGGACAGGGTATCAGAAGGAATGAGGCTGTCCTTCGGTAAACCAGTCGGGACAGCTGCGCGCGTGGAGTCGAAACAGAAAATTTTTACGGTGTATACGACGCCCCAGTATCTGGAAAAGACGAAGGACGCACTCCGGCATGGAGGTCATAAGCTCCCGTCGCCTTCTTATATCCTGATCGACCAGGAACTGGCCATCAATGAATCATCAGAATAATAACATCTATTTTTAAACCGATTTTATTACTTACATCATCGTTACCGATTTTCATGCAGAGAAGAACTGATGAATCCGGTTCCGGACAGATGAATCCAGTATTCCCCGGGTGGTCCTGAAATTCAAAAAAACTTTCTTCACATAATCCGGGTTCCGCATCGCAATACGGGCGTGGTCACCAGAGCAGATATTCTGGCGTGTCAGTGGACTTGTAAAGAGGGCCCCGGGAAAAATCTCATATCCCGATCCATTCGTAATATTCAACCGGAATTTCACAGTTGTCGCATCATACCTGCGCAGGCCAAATCCTGCATCCCGTCCAGAACGGTCACATCCTTATCAGTGAATAGTACTCAGGAGACGGCACACAGGCACACAAAAATACCAGAAATTATCCAGTGATTTTGCCGTAATGTCCTGATACAGGATGTTTTACCAGATAGTGAAATGAACTCCTCTTTTATGTATTGTTCAGATCGTACCTGGTACCAGGAGAAAACAAGACAGGACCCCACGTGAAATACCACAGGATAGACCTGACGGGATCTGACTACGACAGATCCGATCAGGCTGGCAGGAACTGGTAGAGAGGGGAGTCCCGCCGGAGTTCAGCTGCCCGTTCACGGCAGTCGGGCATAATCACCTGCAATGCAGACCAGAAACGGTCAGAGTGGTCCATGACAACCATGTGGCACACCTCGTGTGCCACCACATAGTGGACGAGATGGGGTGGTAGCATGCACAGGTGGGTAGAGAAGAGAAGTTTTTTCCTTCCGTTACAGCTGCCCCATTTCCGTCGGGCATTACGCACGATGATCGGGGGGACAACCACCCCGAACATTGCGGTATAATGAGTTACCAGGGGTGAGACCACCCCGTAGGTCTCATTCTTCAGAGTATACTCGACCGCCCGCCGGAGGGTTTTCTGTTCGAGGGCTGCGGGTGTACCCCCAGGGAGTCCTACTTTGAGGAAGTCCCCTTCCTTCACAACAGACACAGCAGGGAAACCCCGGGTGACCTGGAGCGTTAAGGTCCCTCCGAGTAATGGATAGACCTCCCCATCACAGAACGACCGTCGCACGGCAACGGGCCTTGCATCTGACATGACATGTGAATACACCCATTCTGCCTTTGCACTGAGCAGATGTTCGATATCGGTAACTGTTGCAGCAACCGGGGTGACGACTTCGACCGACCGGTCTGTATGGACTTTGATCGAGAGTCTCGTGGCACGCGTACTCCTGCGAACCGTGTACGGGATGACCTTTCCTTTCACCGTGATTTCCCTTGTCTCACCAGCCGGTATCTGCTCCTTCCGTTCCCCGTCAATGATCTGGCGGATCCAGTCAACATTTTTCTTAACAAACGCGGTGATCGTTTCCAGTTCTGCGTCATCCGGTACTTTAATTTCGACCCGCCCGTCAATATGGACATTGATGACCATCTTTTTCCGGGTTGCCTGGTAGGTGATCGTGTACGGAATTTTCTTTTCACCTACCGTCACCGTCTGAACAGGAGCCGGACCTGATCCCCGGAGGCTTCTTCGTTGTCTCTCAATCCACCCGGTATTCTTTCGGACGAATTCCTTGACGGAAGCGTTGTTTTCGCCAGGGGGTACCCTGACGCTGATGTGACCATCGGTATGGACAATAAGGGTCATGGTCCGGAAATGTGGGGAAGTCTCGATAGTATAGGTTAGAATTGACATTTTATGACCGGTACCGCATGTGTTAAGGGTTTTACACCTCCGAATTCGTACAAAGGTCTTCCGGGAAGAAAAAAAGTGTGCCGATCTGAGGGTGTGGATCTACATTTCAAAATTCGCATACCATGGACCCGCCGGTGACAGAAGACTGAGTTATCTGTGACATCTTTCGTGACCAGTCCTGGGCCTGTGTTGAACATATGCACTTGCCATGTACAGGTGAGCGCTGTACCTACCATCCATGAGAAGGAGACCCACCATTAAACCTAGACTTCATCGAAGGTAAGGGTGTTCCGTGTGTCATTATATTGACAATTGATCAGTCAATATGACCACTGGACGAAATGACTGCTCCAGATCGGGAACTTGTAAAGTCGGAATTAACAATTGAACGGTGATGGATAATTGAGTCCGATATACAAAGTTACGCCTGGTTCAGTCACAGAAATCCGGAGATGAAACCAGGGAAATCACCGGGAATAACTTGACGATTCTGCGCCTCCATCCATACGATAGACAATTCAAAATCCCACCTCAATTGCAAAGACCGTTGTTCCATGAATAATAGGACGAATATCACGATCGGTGTGCACTTTACTGATCAATCCTGATTTTATCACATAACTGAAATATGGAGAGGATTAGTATGGCCCCCCACCATTCAAGGAATGTTAATGGAATATTCGCTGGTTTGTCTGGAACTTTTGTTGTTCTTTAATCCAGAATAATCATTCCCAGGGCGTTTTAGTCCTTTTTGCTTTCGTCTATGGTTTGTATTATGTCAGTAAATGTCGAGATCTGCGAGAAAAGCGCAGGGTCAAGTCCTTTCTCAACAGCCAGGAAAACACCAGCCACATCAAACAGCCGGAGTTTATTCGTAATGAAATGAATAAACTTTGATATGGTGACCGACGGGGAATAGAGGAGCATCGTAGAGATATCATCTACAAAAAGGCACTTTTTTTCTCCGGGCAGGGGTTTAATCCGCTCGGTGATAGCTATCCCGATATCGGTGAGGTTTCCCGGGTTTGATATATGTTTAACGTTAGGGTCGCCAGGCACGATCGGACCATCCGAATACCTGGTGACGGCGTCAACGACAAATACTTTAGATAAATCAATTCCTGCCGATTCATAAGTCCTCCGGACTACGATATTCGGGAGGGTGACAGAGACAATTAATACGCTATAGCCATTGCTCGTCAGCTCCTTGATGACTGCGGTATTCGCCTGCTTCAGTCCGCGTGAATCCGCAAGAAGCAGTACGATCCGGTTCTCGTTCAGTACATCGGCAGAAAATCTCATGGTTCGCCTATTGTTTCAGGTACTTCTGGTATGCGTCAGGAATCTCCAAAAAACCCGTGGAGATTGCGATATTTAGATCACGCAGGTTAGAAACAATCTGTTCCGTATTTTTGATCTGGGTCTGGAGTTGAAGGTGGATCTCATCAGGTGTCATATCCCCGGACAGGACCTGTTTCTGAATATCTGAAAGGCGACCCCCGATCAGTTCAACAGGGATCTTCAACCGCATGGCAGTCTCGCTGATATAGGCGAGAAGGGCTTTTTCAGTCTCACGCTGTTTTGTTAAGTCTCTTGAAATCTTAGCAATACCCAGAATATGTCCCTTATCATCCAGGATGGGGGATAATGACATCGAGATTTCAACACGACCACCGTCTTTTTTAATCCGGAATGTATTGAAATGTTCAACACGTTCCCCTTTTAAGACACGGTCCATAATATCTGACAGGGCACCCTTTTCCACATCCGGTACGATTCTGTATGAGTCTGTGCCGATCATTTCTTCCGCGGAATATCCATAGATCCGTTCTGCACCCTGGTTCCAGATGGTTATAATGTGGTTCAGGTCCTCGCCGACAACCGCATCATCTGAAGAGGTCACAATGGCAGCCAAAAGTGACTTAACCTCTTCAGCCTTCTTTATTTCCGTAATATCCCGGCTGACACCACGATACCCGGTAATGGTGCCACCCGGGGAATAGTACGGGATGATCGTGGATTCAAGAATGGCAATTTTACCATCTTTCCGGCGGGTATGGGTCTCAATCATCTGCATTTCTTTATGTTCTGGCAAATTTTTCTTTAACATCCCGTTTATATTATTTGCATCCTCAAACGGGATAAATTCAGAGAGTCTATGGCCAATTATCTCCTCCGGGTGATAACCCAGCATCATTATGCTTCTGGGACTCACATACGTAAACTGACCTTTCGCATCGATCAACCAGATCATGTCATGAATCTCTTCGACCAGTGTCCGGTATTTCTCCCTGCTCTCGTGGAGCGTCTTTTCCGCCAGTTTACGCTCAGAAATATCCTGGTGGACCCCGATAAAGCCAATAATTTTTCCCTCTTCATCTTTCACTGCATCGGCCCGAAGTGACACCGGGATGTGCCGCCCGTTTTTCGCGATCATTTCGACTTCGCCGTGCCATGATTTTCCAGCCTTGATAGTGTTAAAGACCTGGTGGGCATCTTCCTCGTTTGCATATAGCTTTCCGGGGTACATGAGAAAAACTTCTTCCAGCGTGAAACCGAACAGGCGTTCAAAGGCTGCATTCTGGTAGAAGTGATGTTCTTCGGTGGTTGAGATCCAGATGGCATCGCTGGTCCCATCAACCGCCACCTTGATACGTTTCATTTCATCATATGCACGTTTCCGGTCGGTAATGTCCCGGACAACTGCAACCATGACGTGTTTTCCTTTAAGGTAGCTGACATGGGAGTTGATCTCAACCGGAACAACGGTACCATCTTTTCTAATATGTTCGGTCTCAAAAGTTGAATGGCCGGTCGAGGATAATTCCCGGGTAATCTCAACCAGAGGCCGGTTATGGAACCCTGTGACAAAATCAAGTGGACTATGCCTGAGTAGTTCATCATGGGTGTATTGCAGCATCCTGCAGGCGACTTCGTTCACTTCGATAAATTTTCCGGGGGTCCAGTCCTGATTTATCTCGTGGATTTGTATTCCATCATTTACTGAGTCAAATATTCCCCTGAACTTCTCTTCGCTCTCTTTCAGTGCTTCTTCTGCCCACTTGCGCATCAATGCAACACCAATACTCGCACCAATCCCTTCAAAAAAATGGACCATTTCAAGGGTAAAACAGTCCTTTGTGCGGTCATTTAACTGCAGAAGACCAATGACTTCCCGGTTTGTACGAATGGGAATAAGGGCGATAGATAAAAATCCCTGGTGAATACAGGTGTTCCGGGGATGAAACCTGGGGTCCTGTTCCGGCTCCAGATCTAGCAGGACTTTTGAGTTGTTAGTCCAACAGCTCCCTCCTTTTGTAAAAAGAGGGTTTGCCGGGTCAGTCTTTTCTGATAGTACGAGGCCACATGTGCATTCCACGAGCAGATTTCCTTTGTTATCCCTTCGAGGACTGCCATCCGTATCACGAGAAACCAGCAAATTTTCTGTACGGAGAAAATCGCAGTTAAAGCCATTCTGGGCAGTATACGGATAGTCATCCCCATTTCTCAAGCGAATTCCTACCGCGTCAAACCCCGTCTCCCGTTTAATTGCGGCCAGGATCAGGTTGATTGAATCCTCCAGGGTTGATGGATCGTTAAGAATACCCATGATTTCAGCCGCAAGATATTGGCGGTGTTCCGCGTGTTTTTGCTCGGTGATATCAGTTAAGAGATTTAATGTCGCCGGGCGTCCATCCCAGTCGATTGCAGTGACACTGATATCAACCCATCGGGTACTCCCGTCCTTTTGACGCAGACGGAAACTATATCGTGAAGGGGCATCTTCGCCTTTCATCCGCTTCTGGTGCCGTTCCATCACCATGGGACGGTCTTCAGGCTCAATTACCATAGAAAACTGCAGGCCCAGTAGTTCCTGTTCAGAATAACCGGTGATTTCAACCATCCTCTGATTGACAAGACGCAACATCTCGTCCTGAGCCACGACTATCGCCTCATTCGATTGTTCGATTAAGTGACGGTATTTTTCATTGCTCACATGAAGATCCAATTCTGCCTTCTTCTGCCCGGAAAGGTCAATAAAACTCTCGACTAGCACCTTGCGGTTCCCGATGATACTCCGGGCTACGCTTTTTATGACCGGGATGTGGGAACCATCTTTCCGTACCATTACCTGCTCGATACTATCGGGTCTATGTCCAAGGTCTGTGACCGGGCATTGACCATCTTCAACTGGGCAGATAAGTCCAAAACAGGATTTTCCGATCAAATCCTGCGCTTTTTCACCCATGATGTGGAGTGCAGACGGGTTTGCCTGTATTATTGTGTGAGTATCTGCATCGATTACAAGGACACCGGATGGAAGAGAGTGGAGAAGTTTTCGCAAATGTTCCTCTGATTCCCTGACCGCAATCTCTGCCCGTCGCTGTTCGACTGCTTTGTTTATCTTGTGGGTAAGATAGATGATCTCATTTTTTGGGTCACCTGCACGTATCAGGTAAAAATCGGCACCATTATTGATGGCTTCCATCGCCACCTGTTCCTGCCCTTTACCGGTAAAGATGATGAAGGGAGTGAGATCCCCGGAAGATCGTAATGCCGTTAAGAATTCAATACCGGTCATCCCAGGCATATCGTAATCCGAAACAATTACCTCATAGGAACTACTTTTCAATTTCCCCTGCGCCTCTGCGGCAGACTGTGCCGTATCAATCATCATTTTCTTATTTTTTTCAAGATAGATACGGGTAATTTCCAACAGGGCAGGATCATCGTCCACAAGCAAAACAGATATCACAGAAATTCCCCCTTTTCACTCTTCACTTCTATCAGTTTATGTAACCCATCATATTCGCAATGCTTAAATAATTAGTTTTTGAACTCTGGGGATCTGCAGGACTGATGGGGCTATGTTCAAGGTATAGCGTACTCTCCGAATCGCCTAATAATACTGTAGCTTCCCATCATTATGTTATGAGCCTTGTGTTCAGTTGAAAAATCGTGAAAATTATCCTTACAATCAGTTCCAACAATCAACCCGGGCCAACTAATTTAGGAGTTCTTCGCCAAATAAAGTTGGTTACAGGGAGTATACAAAAAATGGCGCCTAGTCTTCGGACTTAGTAAGACAAATCTGGAAATATGCAGGGATAATTTGTTAATGAGGAGTGAAGAGTTACTTGCTTGATCGCTGTTTCGATTCATCACTCCCAGACGCAGGTTTTTTCCGACTTGGGATCCTGCCAGGAATAGTACGAATGAGGTGTACTGGCGGTCTTAAACCAGAAAATAAAAATGTTAAAAGGAGAATGATGATGATTCCACTTCATCTACGAATGTTGAGATCTGCACGAGAAGGGCGGGGTCAAGCCCTTTCTCGACAGCGAGAAACACGCCTGCGACATCGAACAACCGGAGCTTATTCGTGATAAAATGAATAAACTTTGATATCGTAATCGATGGGGAATAGAGAGGCATTGTTGAGAGATCATCAAAAAACAGGCACTTCTTATCTCCAGGCATGGGTTTGATCCACTCTGTGATGGCAATTCCAATATCGGTGAGGTTTCCAGGGTTTGACAAATATTTACAGTGAGTGTCGCCAGGGACTGCCGTGCCTCCCGAGTATTTGGTTACGGTATCGACGACATATATTTTGGACATATCAATTCCTGCTGCTTCGTAAGTTCTCCGGATTACGATGTTCGGGAATGTGATAGAGATCAGCATGATGCTATAGCCGTTGGCCGTCAGTTCCTTTATCGCCGCGGTATTCGTCTGCTTCAACCTGCGTGAATCTGCAAGAAGCAATATGATCCGGTTTTCATTCAATGTAACGGCAGAAAATGCCATGATGCCCTAGCGTTTCAGGTAGTTCCGGTATGCTTCAGGTATCGTAGTAAATCCTGTGGAAATTGCCGCATTCAGTTCACGCAGGTTCGAAACGATCTGCTCAGTATTTTTTATCTGGAGCTGGAGCTGGAGCTGAAGTTCATCAGGTGTTACATCACCGGCAACGACCTGTTCGCGTATATCAGAGAGACGGTCTCCGATCAGTTCAACAGGGTTCTTCAGCCGGATGGCTGTTTCGGTGATATATGCAAGCAATGCCATTTCAGTTTCACGTTGTTTTGTTAAGTCCCTGGCAATCGTAGCAATCCCGATAATATGGCCCCTGTTATCAAAGATAGGAGAGAGTGACAGCGATATTTCTACATGTCCCCCGTCATTCCTGATCCGGAACGTATTAAAGTGTTCAACATGCTCCCCCTTGATGACCTGATCGATAACAGTATAAAGTGGACCTTTTTCCTCTTCCGGGATGATTTTGTGCGAGTCGGTGCCGATCATTTCTTCCCGGGAATAGCCATAGATCCGCGCGGCACCCCGGTTCCAGGTGGTGATCTTGTGCTGCAAGTCCTCGCTGATAACGGCATCGTCAGATGATGTCACAATCGCGGCCAACAGGGCCTGGACTTCCTCACTCTTTTTTATCTCTGTGATATCCCGGCTGACTCCTCGGTAACCAAGCATCGTTCCATTCTTCGCATAGTAAGGGATTGCACTTGATTCGAGGACAATTATCTGACCATCTTTCCGACGGGTACGGGTCTCGATCATGTGCAGCTCTTTATGCTCCGTAAAATTCTTTGCAAAAATATTACGGACATAGTTGGTATCCTCGGATGAGATGAACTCAGATGACAATTGACCGATCATCTCATCAGGGTGGTACCCCAGCAGGGTAAAGCTCCGGGGACTGACGTACTTCACATAGTCTTTCGCATCAATCAGCCAGATCATATCATGAATCTCTTCGACCAGCGTCCGGTATTTCTCCCTGCTCTCGTGAAGCTCACGTTCTACCTTTTTCTGCTCGGTAAGGTCAATGAAACTCTCTACCAGTACCGGACGGTGTCCGAGCATGGTCCGGGCGACGCTTTTTAGTACCGGTATACCTGTTCCGTCCTTCCGTAATAGCATCCGCTCAATACTATCGAATTTTTGCCCAAGGTCTGTAATCGGGCATTGATGTTCTTCAGTTGGACATACCAGCCCGAAACATGGCTTTCCAACAATATCCTCCTCTTTCGCACCCATCAGGAGGAGTGCGGCCGGATTCGCCTGCACTATTACATGAGTCTCTGCATCGAAGACAAGAACTCCGGACGGCAGGGAGTAGAGTAGTTTTCGCAGCCGTTCTTCTGACTCCTTGATGGCAATCTCTGCCTGTCGGCGCTCAATTGCTTTTCGTATCTTGTGAGTAAGGGAAATAAACTCATTCTTCGGGTCTCCTGCCCGTATCAGGTAAAAATCCGCACCATTATTAATCGCATCCATCGCGACTTTTTCCTGACCCTTTCCCGTGAAGATGATGAATGGAGTCAGATCGCCTGATGACCTGATTGCTTTTAAAAATTCAATCCCCGTCATGACTGGCATATCATAATCAGAAACGATCACATCGTAGGGAGCTATTTTAATTTTTTCAAGTGCTTCTGCTGCTGACGGTGCCGTATCTATCTTCATCTCCTTGTTTTTTTCAAGATAGATACGGGTAATTTCCAACAGTCCGGGATCATCATCAACGAGTAAAACAGATACCATAGAATTTCCCCTTATTATTTCTCTCTTCACGTTCGCAGATTATACAAGGCTTATTCGTTATCCTCAAATAACTAGTTTATGAATTCCGAACTCATGAGAACCCGATATAGATCTTGTTCCGTATCTCTTGTACCACATACAAAAAAGTCACATGCTGCCAAAAAAATATGAAACCATGAACGATCACGTGATGCGATCTCTTCAGTACATGGGGATCTGATCCATTCAGGCCGCATGACCCGAAGACTGCGAGGTGTTTTGGGAGAATATCACAGCAACAAAAAAATTTTTCGAAAAACCCCGGCCGATAGTGTTATTGAACTATTGAGTGAATGTTTAGGATTACAAAAAAATTGCACAAACTCGTTTTATCGTGTCCGAATATAGTTGTCAATCCGGATTCGTCAGGACGATATACAGGGTTCCTGGTATACGGAAAGGGTTGTACAACGGTACACCTGTATTTCGAGGATTCCGGAAAAAATTATAGACTCAAAAAACAAGGATGTTTAGAAGGATAGTTTCATGAACGGTTTTTCCACTCCATTCAGGGATGAGAGGATGAAAATCCTGACACTCATCATTCTGGCAGTTATCTGCATCATCCTTGAGATCCTGATGCATATTTACCTCGGGGTTTCTATTGGATACACCCACTTTTTTTACGTCCTGCTGGTCCTTGCGGCAATATGGTACCAGAAAAAAGCTGTGATACTCGCGGTTTTCCTCGCCATCACACATATCGCTGTCGGATATTACATTGTGGGAGAATCGATCTGGGCTCCGGCCCTGAGAGGTGCCATGTTTGTCATTGTCACACTCCTGGTTGCCATATTATCAGAGGAACTTGAAGGGTCACGTAAACAGCTGGTCCTGGAAAAAGAACGGCTCCAGGAAAGTGAGGGGAAATTAAAAGTCATTTTTGATTCGATACAAACCGGTATCGTAATCGTGGAACCGGAAACCCATACGATAGTCGATGTGAACCCTGCGGCGATACAATTGATCGGTGTACCAAAAGACCACATTATCGGCACTGGATGCCACCATTTTATCTGTCCCGCTGATACGGGAAAATGTCCTATTACCGACCTTGGTTATGAAATTGATAATGCAGAACGGTTTCTCCTGAATGGAAAAGGTGAACAGGTCCCGATCATAAAAACCGTCACTTCGATCTCTATCAACGGAAGGAAACACCTTCTTGAAAGTTTTATGGATATATCAGCACGTAAGAGAGCGGAAGCCCGGTTAAAGGAAACAAATGATCGTTATATTGGGTATATCAAGGAAGCTGCGATGCGCCTTAAAACACCGGTGCAGGTGGTCGGGCAGAATATTGCCCTGCTCGGAGATGGAATTACCCTGGGAGATTTCAGCCAGGAAGAGATTGTTTCCCAGTTAAATCTGCAGGTTCTGAATATGGAACAGATTCAACAGAATATCCGAGACCTGAACGAGACTATTATCGATGGCTTTGGTGAAATATCGCCTGCTTCAAAAAAATTTCTCATGGAATAGGAGATATCAGATGATTTTTTCCTTAAAGGACACAACAGAAAATGAACTTTTTATCGTCCTGGCATCTGCAGCCAATATCAGGAATAAAAATATCGAAGTCGTGAAAGCCGCTATTGAAAATGACTATTATATCATCGTGGTCACGACCAACCAACTGGCAGGTATCCTGAAAAAGAATTATGATAAGCAAATGTTGCCTGAGGATAAGATCTATTTTGTGGATGCCGTGACAAAGTATGCGGCCGGGACCAATGTTCCACCGATGAAAAACTGTCGCTTTATTACGAATCCTGGAAACCTTACCGATATGGGGATCGCAATCACGGAGTCCATAAAAGAACTTGAGGGGAAAAAAACCTGCCTCCTTCTGGATTCAATCAATTCGATGCTGATTTACATTCCTTCACACAACATTACAAAGTTTATCCATTTTGTCACCAATAAACTGCGTATCCATAATCTTTCCGGAATTTTTCTGATAGTGGAAAAAGGAATCGCCCCCGAGGTTCTCAGCCAGTTGACGACTTTTGTTGATAATGTAATTGATGAAGACCCGGTTCCCGACAAAGTTATGCCGGTATCAGGCAAGGTATAAAATCCCAGCATCACGATTGTCTGATCCAATTCTCTGGACTGGAAAAGTTACGACATGCCAGACCGACCGTTTGATTGTACCGATTTGACGGTTGTTTTAACAATTGCATACCAGATGAGTGCCAATATTCTACTGTTCAATGGTTGATCTCAGTCGTGACAGCGGTATTCACACGTGACGTATTAAAAAATGATCAAAGAACCCTGAAAAATTTCAGGAAAAAAAGGTCAACGTGGAATGGATTCCGTTGCCACATTGATATACATATTACTTCTTTGAAACAACGTTTCTCCCTGTTCTAAATATGTCAGGGCAGTCGTGTAATTGCCTGATTGGGCAGCTGCCGCGCTCATCGAAAAATAGTCGCCGGCGGTTTGTGCATCGAGTAATCCAAGTGTATAATTCTTTTTCCAGTTCTGATAGTCAGGTGATGCATTCAGATCCTTCATCCTGAAATAATAAGAACCTGCGAGGGCACTAAGATTCGCAGAATCCGTTCCAAGGGATTCAATATCTTTTCTGGATGCATCATCTGATATTTTCAATAGTACCGGGCCCAATATCTTTCCTGACTCCTCCCCAATTGAGAACAATTGTGCATCCTGGTATGATTGTGGAACAGGTGACCCGGGATTCGGTTTTGTCACGGTGACAGGTGCTGACAATTGATTGGCTGCAGGTGGATGCTGTGCGACACATCCGGTAATAATTACAGTGACGATAATTACTACCATAACTGCACCCAGGAAAGGAAAAGACGGGTGTTTCATATAATTGCATAAACAGGATTAGGCGATAAAACCCCCTGTTTGAAACTCAGTTCCAGGAGGTTCTTCCTGAGTAATATTAACGTAATGCTCAAAGTTCGTGGCAGTCGGTTTCCAGGACGGTTCTGACAGCAGTGATCAGCATTTTTTCAACAATTCGATGTGATCTTTCCGACATGCACGCCATTGAAATTCCTAATTTCTGTCACCCGCGAACTGCCAATCCATGATATTGCTTCACCGGAACGATCTACAGAGCGTAAGTCACCCGTGACTAATATGTAAGCAGATACCCGATTTTTACAACGCTGGGCATCGATTCTCGTGAGGTCATCTTTTAACGCGGTATTGATCTGAATTGTGCCATACGATGAATTATTGTAATAAAAATCAAAAGGGTACTGATTATAGTCCGGCATAATGATGATAATATCATTAGTTTTTGCATTATTCTTCATAAATAGCGACGCAGCCCGCCAGTCCTCATTTACCTGTGTATTGTAATAGCCATACAGTTGTGGAGACCATACACACATCAAAAGAACGACAAAAATGATGACTACTGCCGGTTCGCTAAATTTTTGCAGGAATGGTAATGATGCGGATGCCATGATGGCATAGAGAAACGGAAGCAGGAAAATAAAATACCGTGGGTCGATCGGCATCCGGTATGAAAGAATAAAACCCGTCACGATGGTGATGACCACGAGAAAAAATATAAAACCGAATGTTTTCCGGTATTCGAAAAATAGCCAGGCCGTCCCTAAGCATAATAACACCGCAAAAAAAACAAAACTCAGAGGATTATTACTAAAAAGGATAATTACGGACTTGACAAGAAACAGGTCTCCGGTATACCCCCACGTTGGAGCACTTGTGATCCTGTTGAAGAAAAGTCCCTTGATTATGATAAGTAAGGGCGATAAAAGGGCCACCATTACAACAATTGATAACAGGAGATTTGTTGGACGATTTTTTTCTTTTACCTGGTACCATAGGGCGTACATAAACAAGGCCCCGATGATAATGAATGCCATGAAATGGGTCCATATTGCGAGTGCTGAAGCGATGCCAAACAACAGCCAGTATTTTGTATTGTTCGATCGAATGGCCTCCAGGTAAAAAATAAGCGCTACAGAGGTGATAAACAGGAGCATTGTATACATTCTGGCGTCCTGGGAATATTGAATATGAAACGGAGAAAAGGTGATCAAGGCAGCCATTACAATGCCAACCGGACCATTCACCATCTTTTTTCCGATGAAATAGAACAGTGGAATTGTGGCGATACCAAAGATCGCAGGGAACAGACGATATAAAAATTCACTGGTACCAAAGGGAAGTACAATTTTTTCCACGATATAGAATAACGGGGGATGCACCTCGCCTAAATTACTCAGTAATTGCCAGTAATCTCCGAGCGATTGTTGAGTGAATACATGCGTGGCAGCCTCATCAAGCCAGAAGGAATTGTAGTCCAGGTGGTAGATCCGTAGTATCGAACCGATGATAATAAAAGATGACACCAGCAAAATGGGAAAATTTTTCCGGTACATTAACATATCCACATTGTATCAATGGGGTTAACAATTTTAACTATTACCATTTGTCAGGGATGAATTCCGGAGAATTTATGGTGGGTAGATTAGCAAAATTCAGAAGTCACGCTTGCATGACGAGATCTAACCTGGTGCTCTCGGTCGTTGTGGAAGTTCTACCGGTTACCCTTTTTTTCACCCATCCATTCAATAAATTTGGGGTCCAGTTTCCCCTGTTTCGGATCGAAGGGACCAATTCAGGATATTCGATCATTCCAATAACACAGGATTTGAATTTTGTCACCCTTTGGATGGTATTATGGATTTTTGGCGCGGGAATGATACTATCGGGGATAATACTTGCATTACTGGAGCCGGAACATTCTCCCAAGAATTTCAGGAGGAGCGGTCTCTTACTCGCGGTATCCAGTATATTTTTTCTCTTATCCATCCTTTTACAATACAATTTTAATTTTTACAACCAGGAAACGGTCGTAATTCCACTTGGTATACCAGTGATGTTGTTGTTTAGCTGGTGGATGATTAAAAGATCCAGTACCACGATTTCTATGGTAGAATAGAATGAATAAGTATCCATCTCTATAATCCGTCATCAAGGCGGCGGAATCTACACTTTGAACCGCTGATGTCAAGAACGGGATAAAATTACCTGTCAACAATCCGGTCCACAACGAGTATTCCTTCAGGAAAGATCATTCAAATGTCAGGGCTGGCGTGACCACCTATCAGAAGCGAAAAATGGCGTATTTGAAAGATGTGTAGCGATATTGACAGGTCCACCGGCCGGGCAGGAAATGAACTCTGGTCTTGCACCGCGTTTCTGGACAATTTTTGACACGTATATCCACCCTGGCGATTGGGGGCAGGATAACGGGTGTAACTTGGAGAGGAATTAATGAGTAAATGGTACAAAATCAGGGGTAAGTCTGGGCTTTGCCGAATATTGATGGAAGTTGTTTTAATCAGATCTGAGTCAGTACCGGTTGATAATGTAACACCCAGAGAAAACTATCCAAGGTAACCCAGGTGAATTCCGTATCACCTTTTTTCTCTTGTCACGGTCGATGATATGAGTGGCATTTTTCTATCCAGGCAGATCATCAAAGTTTTATCTTTTTTTAGAAAAGGGTGGGGCTCGCCTGGATAGAATAAATCCGGACCAAAAAAAGTTAATCTGTTTTCCTCATGAACAGGAATACCACAATGCCGCTTATTGCAAGTGCAGACAGCAGGGTAAGAGCGCTGAGGGGTGCCTTCTTCGTCGGTGTGGGAGTTGCAACGGGAGATAATGCCGCATTGATCTGTACCGATTGCCCCGGGGTCACCTTTCCTGTCGTGGAGTAACTATTGTAGCCATCCATTTTTATCGTCACGGTATAACTCTGTGTCGTATCCAACTGGACGTTCTGAAAGTTTACCGGCGTCATCCCCTTGTAGATATTGTTGATATATACATCCGCACCTTCAGGTGAGGACTGGATCTCGGCACTCACAGTACCGGCAAGTGGAGTCCCTGACGACTGAAGAGTTGCTGCCACCTGTGCAGTCTGACCTCCGACAATCGTGACAGTAGTTGTATAATCCTGGTACCCGCTTTTCTTCAGGACAAGTGTGTAGGTGGCAATGGTAAGACCCGTGATATCAAGTGGATCCCCGGACTGGGTTGTCACCCCCTGGTAGTTGCCATTGAGATAAACCGCTGCACCTGATGGCGATGAAGTGACAAGAAGGTCTCCGGTACTGGGGTTCTGTACCGGCACAAGGGTAACGCTTGCATACGTTGTCTGTTGTGGGTTGACACCATAGGTATTCGTAAAGGACTGGTAACCTGCCAGTTTAAGATTGACCGTGTGTGAACCTACCGCAAGGCCGCCAACAATCTGGTTCGTTTCACCCTCATAAATATTGTCAACATAGAGTCCTGCACCGGAGGGGATTGAACTCAATGACAGGCTTCCGATCTGAACATTCAGGATAAGATTTGCAAACACGTTGGATGTCCCACCGTTTACCACCTGGACATTACTGTTCGAATATGGCTGGTACCCGGGCATTGTGACCCGGACATTATGCCAGCCAGGGGCAACGTTATAGAATGTCCCCGGAGTAACAAGCGAGTCCTGCCCATTATCGAGGACCGCATTCGCTCCCTGGGGAGATGAACCAACGTAGATGTTTCCACCCTGCGGCGGTACAGGTGTTAATGACGCATAAATGTTAACTGTCTCGCCAGATGCCGGATTTCCGGGAACTGACTGGGTCCATGTCTGGTACATCGTGGCCGTGATGACAATGGTGTGTCCCGGCGTCCCGGTCGCGCTGACATCAACGGTGACCGGGGTGGTCCCGACATATCTGCCATCAAATGTAACAGATCCAGTCGGGGATGACTGGATACTATAGTATCCTTTCTGCTCGCCAACCTGTGGTATGACAGGACCCGGACCCAGTGGCAGTTTCGTCACTTCGGGGATCACCGGGCCCGCTCCCATTTGAAACTCTGATGCAGTAAGATTGACGGTTCCTGCCCCATATCCCGCGCTGATTAATACCGCAAGAATAACCAGAGCACCAATAAGAATTGAAAATCGCATAATATACGTGTTTTTGTAATCAGGATTAATAAATCTGATGGTAATATTTCGAAACGGGGTGTACCATATTCAAATCCGAACATTGTATCCGGGGTACCACTGGAGATTCAGTCAAATGGTCGCAGGATGCTGGTTGGATGGTTGCTTCGGTTCTCCTCCCTGCGGATCTGCCGACATTGATATGAGTGGAGGGCGTGAAAAGACATGCAGGTGACCATCAATTGCGGGATTTTTTTGAGGTAATCATCTTTCAAATTTTCGTTTTCCGAAACTCGTGGCGGGTTAACAATTGATTCCACGTACCGGTGATACGATTAGAACCCCCGAATCCGCATCACTATTCATCGCTGGTTCCACCAGGCCAGCTGCAGACCAGATACTATCACCTGACCAATTCCTCCGATAGAATAACCGCAATCCATAATACCTCATAAACCCTGTAAAATTTATAGCCTATGAACACGTGCACTCTCCGGAACCATGGCCTCACCTATATTGTCGTGCTCATCTTCTGTCAGCTGTTTGATTATGCTACTTCCAACACACTCTCTTTCATCAATCTCGCCCATCCCATGGTGATAGGGCAGATTATCCATTTCGAAGACATCATATCGGTACTAACGTACATTGCATTAGCTGCATGTCTCCTCATCTACCTGTTTGGCCAGCAACCCGCCGTCTATCGTTCGATCATTGTAACCGCAGCACTCACGACCTTTGGACTGATCATGAATATTGCCGGCCTCCTGCTTAGCCTCGTGACCCGGCAGGTTAATCCGCCATTCCTGTTAATTGATGCCGCCATTGTGTATGCATCTACCGTCCTCCTCTTTGCGGTCTGGTACTGGATCCTTGATTACGCGAGCCAGGAAGCCCGGTGCAGCGGGAAAGATGTCCCCCCGGTACTCGTCTTCCCACAGAATGCAACAAAAATTACAGGATATGAAAGATGGAAACCTGGTTTTATCGATTATCTCTTCTTATCATTCCATACATCAAGTACAGTTGGTCCGACTGACACACTGGTACTCTCGAAACCAGCTAAAATAACCATGATTTGCCAGGTGACCATCTCGCTTATCGTGCTCATCGTGCTGGCTGCGAGAGCGATTGGAATTCTTCGATAGTATTCCTTTCACTACTTTCCGGACCATTATGATTCCTGGCACTCGATACCTGATCCATTCACGAGGGTATACGGGATGCTTTCGCCCAGTTAAAAGAAACAGTGTTAATTAAACCAGTTGTGTAAATTTCTTCGACCTGCAGCGTATTTCGATATACCTGGTAGGAATGCGACAGTCTCATGTGGGGGTGTAATTGAAAACAATGCCTGTTTTCCTTTGTACTGGCTTTCACGCTTTATCTGCCGGTGACACTGCGGTGCCATATCCTGATGCGTCGGGTGCCGTCGCAGTATAGCTCTTTAGATCCATTTCTTCCTCCTGAAGAAGGCAAGCATCCCCACGACCATGACGAACATCACGACCAGCACAGAGTAGTAACCATATTCCCATGATATTTCAGGCATATTACGGAAGTTCATACCATATAACCCGACAATAAACGTGAGAGGAATAAATATCGTAGCGATTAGGGTAAGAACTTTCATAATTTCATTCATCTTATAGCTCAGGCCTGAAAGGTAGATATCAATCATCCCGGATACCATGTCCCTGAACGTCTCCAGGGTATCGATCACCTGGATCGTATGGTCATAGACATCACGCAGATAGATGGTGGTCGACTCTTTGATGAGGGGGGATTCTGACCGCTCGAGGTTGTTGATGACCTCCCGAAGCGGCCAGACTGATTTCCTTAAAAATATCATATCTTTCTTCAGCCGGTTAATTTTGTTGAGGGAGTCCGGAGTCGGATTGAGAACCAGTTCCTCCTCCAGGTCCTCGACCCGTTCCTCGAGCTTTTCCATGACCACGAAATAATTGTCCACAATACTGTCGATGAGGGCATATGCAAGGTAATCAGGGCCATATTTACGGATCTTACCATCTTTCCGGATCCGTTCGCGCACAGGATCAAAGATATCGCCGATATCTTCCTGGAACGATATCAGGAAGTTCGGCCCGATGATCATACTGACGTGCTCAATCTTGACATCTTTTGCCGATTCGATGTAGGATAACATTTTTAGGTTCAGGTAAAGGTATGTCTCAAGATCTTCCACCTTCGGGCGCTGCCCGGTATTTAAAATATCTTCAAGAATGAGGGGGTGAATGTTGTAGTATTTGCCAAGATCTTCGATGACCTTCGTGTTTCCGAGCCCATCAACATTGATCCAGGTCACCGTTTCAGTGTCCTTGAACTGGAAACATTCGGTGATCTGATGTACCTGTTTCTCCTGGAAATGGGCGGCATCATAATCGATGACCGTGATAAGGACAGGGGCATCGCCTGTTTCCCCATCGATCAGCAATAACCCGGGTGGCTGCCCAGCACGTTTCGAAAGTTTATGCGGTTTGGATATCATCGTCGTCAGTTACGTACGTAGTGATGGTAGGGGGAGTTGAATAAGAATGCGGTTTTTTGTCTCTGGAGATAACCCTGTCCGAAAAACCCTGTGCTCAATAACAGAAACAGGATCCCTTGAGTTTGTATTACGATTCTCCGGAATGTTACAGGTTAACCGGTTTAGGCCCCGAACGGGCCCTGCAGACCAAAACCCTGTCCGTGTAACCGAAAAAAATTTATCATCGGATATCGTCCCTTAACCCCGGACCCTGTTAACCGATGACCGGGAATATGCAGTGTGATTCCCATAATAGCACTAAATAGAGGTATGTTGAGACCATCATCGGTACAGGGAATCGTGTTTTATCCTGATCAAGAGGATTCGTTCCGGATTCCTGACCTCGCCACAAGAGAAACGTTCCAGGTCAATCCCTAAGGTCAGCTGCGCTGACGTGTGTCAATACAGGGTATTGAACCGTTTTCCATCTGTGACGAACAAAACCGGGGTCTTTTTCTCTTGAGGGAAAAGGATCCTTCAGAACGTTCCGGAAAGTGCGGCATCGTTACCGGCAGGGCGACTGCCCCTTCTTTAACCGATCAGGTATGAAGAGCGTAGACCGTTACATTCCATGCCTGGTCGAAGGATTCCCGGGTACCTGACAATATCGGAACAATGACCCGGGAAAAAGAGATATTTGAAAATTTTTTCACGATGTTGACCCTTTCCGAAGAGATGAATTGAAAATGGAATTGAAGATATCGAGACCCGCCGGAACGATACCGGAGAGTGATCCAATACCGACTAAATTCACCTCCAGCATGTGATCGGGGTTACATATTTCATTATACCCTTGGATGGTGAGATAACTGATCGGCGAGGTAGGAACAATTGAAAATTTCTCATTGCCAGGAAAATATGCTATTCTGGACAACGTATGGCACGTTTACACCGGTAAGGCTTTGAATCAGCACTGCAAAAGCCGGGTAATGATAAAACCGTTCATCCTGCCTAATACTTCATTGTGCCCGTATATCGCAGGTAATTATTCCGGGTGACAGGAAAAATTATGAAACATAAGCCGATAATTCCCATTCCGGACCCCCCATAAAAAGTGGCTACAATTTCGACCAAAATCCAATATCACCAAAAATATACAGCGTAATTACGAAATTGCCTGATTAAAAGGGTTATATTTAAATCTGATAATACAATATAATATATGCAGGATGATTAAACGAAAGCAAACTGCAGCCAAAAAGAAACAAAAACGCCGGGCATGCATCAAAAAGCTGAACATTTTCCGGCACCAGTTCGAAGAGATAGTTCAAAGGTCAGAAAGTTCGTCATTAACAACCCCGCTCAGCCTATTGGTCATTGCATCATATCTGAACCGTCTCGATTTCAAGGGAAGTATCAATCGTTTTTTGCGCTGGGACCCGTCCCAATGGAAGTACAGTCCGGGATTACTGGCACAACTCCTGGTACTTGCGACGTTCATTCCTGCAGGTAAAAAGATCGCGTTAAGCAGAATGAGTCAAGCGTTTTCCGGTATGGACCTTGAATTACTGGTAGGCGAGCCTGTAGATCCGGCAGAGTTGTCAGATGATATCTTCGCAAACATGCTGGATCGATTCTGGGAAGCAGATTGCAAGAAAATTTTGAGCTCAATTGCGCTGACAGTACGTACTACATTCGATCTGCCACCAGACTATGTCCTTCACTCAGATACA
>CAIJED010000150.1 GCA_903819595.1 uncultured Methanomicrobiales archaeon
GGAAATCAATACATCGAAAAAAGTATGGACAACGCGATGAAGTTCCTCTTGGATTATTGGAAATGTCATCCAATACCCAGATATCTACAGGTAGATAACGGGATGTCTTTTGCTGGGGACTATAAACATCCATGGTCATTCAGCAGATTCGTCAGATTGTGCCTGTATATTGGCATCGAGATAGTGTTCATTGCCCCGGCCAAGCCTTGGATGAATGGTACGATTGAAGAGTTTAACAAGGGATTTGACCGGCTTTTTTGGAAACAGGAAACATTCACTGATCTAGAGGATATTCAGGTCAAATCTAAGATCTTCTACGCAAGGCAGAATAAATTTAATGAGCGAAAATTACAAGAGAAAGACCTGAAATCAATAGGCCCCAAACGAATGTTGCGGCCTGATTTAGAGATTGATGTGAATAACATTCCCTTGGTTGCTGGCAAGATCCATTGTATCAGAATGGTGGAGGGTAAGGGGAATGTGAGCATATTTAATGAGCGATTTCACGTCGGAGGAGAATATATCGGTGAATACTGTTGGGCGACAATTGATACCAAGAAAGAATTACTCGTCATAGCATATAACGATGAAGAGATGGTTGTTCACGAGATAAACCGATTAGATTACGAGATTAAAGAAACGGTGCACGATAGGAGTGAACTTTTTGCCGCTTCGTTGTTTTGTGTCGGTAGATAACATGAACATTGTATATCAGCAAATGAAATAAAACGGCAGTCAAACATTAGAATTTGAAAATAGCCCTAAAAAATGCGAATACTATGAACAATCGTGTCAACACCCACTGAACCGCCGCCGGGGCGTCCTTCGGGGGCGGCGGAACTCTCTTCATCGGGGTTTGGGGCGGAGCCCCATAAACTCATTTTTTTTACAATTTCATAGTTACCCAATCAGAATTGCGATGAGCCAATTTTTAACTCCATTTTTGTCAGCAAGGTATACGATGTTATGGACCTTAACTGAGCATATGAGGTCTACGATGTGTTGAGCTATTTTTGGTCTACGATGTATTGAGCTCTTCCACATAATCACCTGGTGTTATGACCGTCGAAACCATCATACCTGTTCTGTCAGAATCGACGTCACATTCACCAGGGAATAATATCCGTGATCGGTCCAGACACACCTCTCAAGAAAAGGATTCCCAGATTCAGCGTTTGCGGGGGAGAATAAAACTGGACGACACGGTGCAGATCCACCAGATTATTTATGATTCGTCCCTGGAACCAGTTTGATACGAATATCCCTGCATCATGGTAAGACGGTATTTATTGATGCAAACATCTTCCTTACGATCATTTTTGAAGCGCCGGAAGTAGCAAATCCCTCGGTCCGGTTTATGGAACACATTTATCAAGGCGACATGTAACGGTGCAACTTCAGTCAGTTGCCTGGCAATTTCAGGTTTTATGAAATAAATTAATGAACTGTCAAATTGGTTTCCCTGACAAAAAATTGGTTGAGATAGTTACATCTTCATCATGCCACGTGAATAAACTGGCAGACTTAGGTTCCAAGATGAGAGTATTATTATGGAGATCGTCTCTCTTATCTTTGTCAGGCCTCTATCCGGCCCGTGTGCGACCGTACCCGGGAGATCACAATAAGTCATACAGGGGTCCCGGATTTAACCGTGTGCAGTCCCTGAACCTGCCTGAAAACTCCCTGATTTATACCTGGTTCTTCCCGATATTTTTTTGTTGCTGGACCGGGGATCATCCCCTGGTGCCATTGTTATTTGTCAGTTTCATAGGTGGTATGGCCTGTGCGGTTACCTGTTTAGGGTCGGATGTTTCATCATGGCCCGGAGCCTGGTAGCGTTCACCAGCAGCATCAGCCCGAGCAAAAAGGCGATGACACCGATGATCATCATGAGTA
>CAIJED010000151.1 GCA_903819595.1 uncultured Methanomicrobiales archaeon
TCTACCAGATTGATACATCGTTATTCTCACCAGCAGAAGTGATCATCAACGAACTTACCGATGGCATTATGTACCATGTTGGAAAGGTCAACCCTGAGGTAACACTGAAATCCTTCGGGCTTCTTTGATCCACCAGGTTTCTTTTTTTTCGCCATTCAGTCGTATTTATTGTACCAGGAGCCGAAGTGTTTTCCTGATGTTTCCTGACACCCGTCACCTGGAGGCATGGGACTATGATTACCGTACGCGGGGCAGGCTATGGGGAGGTAACGCGGCACCCCTCCCAAATCTTCCCAGCGGTTCCCGTGTCCTTGAACTCGGTTGCGGGAATGGAAAAAACCTCCCGGGTATGAGTGAAAAAGGGTGGAATATCACGGCAATGGACTGTTCCGCGAGAGCGGTTCACCTCTGCGTGGCAGGCATCCGTGAGGCCTGGCGTGTGCACCTTATTGTGGGAGATGTTGTTTCCCTGCCATTTCAGGATTCGGTGATCGATGCGGTATTTTCCCTGCATATCGCGGGGCACCTGACAGGCCCCCACCGAATCCGGTTTGCCAGTGAAGTGTGGCGTGTGCTGAGACCTGGCGGGCAGATCATATTTCGGGATTTCGGGGTAGAAGATTTCCGTTTCGGGAAAGGAGAAATAATAGAACCAGGTTCATTCCAGAGGGTTACGGGTTCATTTACCCATTATTTCACAGAGAATGAGGTGAGCAGGTTATTTCTCGCCTTCAACTGCAAGTCCTTAACAGATCATCGCTGGTCGATGAGAATTAAAGGGCAGCACTATCAACGCAGTGAAATCACGGCAATATTCGAAAAAGAGACCTGAATGTAAAGATATCAAGCCAGGCAAAAAGATGTGGGGGCATATGGCGGTTCACCTGACAGACATCAACCGATTATACATTTTTCCCCAACCAATCAACAATCTTAATACCAGAAAGGCCAACATTAGTAAGTCAGTTCGGGGCCCGTGGTCTAGTTGGTTATGACGTCGCCCTTACACGGCGGAGGTCGCCGGTTCGAATCCGGCCGAGCCCATTCCAGGTACTTTGCTGTACACTATTTTTTGCATCAAGTGAGGCTGTCGCATGAACCAAAATCGTTCTCAAAATGGAGAATTTCTAGTTTTGAAATTCCAAACTGAACTCTATGCCTCGTTTTTTTGCATCTAGATTTACCAATATTCACCTTTTTGTAGAATGAAAACCATTCGTGCGACAGCCACAAGTGATACAGATATTTACACCTGAATCATCCACAGGGGACCCTTTTTCAAAAGAGGGATCTTCTGATATGTCACTACCACTTTCTACGAAGCAGATCTGACTATGGCATGTTATCCACCCTGTCTCACTCATGGGTCGGAATCTTCCCGGATAACATCCTCGTAAATGCAGTGGTCACTTCGGCCTCACCGCTTGTAACAGGCCTCTGATTTTCTACTCTGCGATTCACCCACCCTGACATCGCACGATATCGTTCGGTGTCTCAACCGATACCTGTACTGCTGCTGCATTGCCATCCCTTTTACGTGTTGTTTGTCAGAGTGGTTACATTCTCAATAACCAGAGGCGTCAGTTACGGTCAATACTCATAAATTTAGCAAGACTATTCACGCATTGAAAAAGAATTAGAAAGATTCACAATAATTGCAGAGAAAGACGTGGTTAAAATTCAGGGTCGGAATCGAACACAGTTATTTTTCCCCGACCACGGGACGAATGACAAATTTGCAGTGATCATCACCCATCGCATAGCAGCGGAGCTCCGTCGTCATATGAGCCGCTCCAAAATGACACGAAAAAATTGCTTCAAGAATACCCGCATCAAAGGCACATGCCGGCCGACCCAGGAAGGGCAGGTCATCGCACTCAAAGCAATCATAAACAATGAGTGTCACAGGGTTATGGTTTTCAACCACGATCTGACCCAGGTGATGCACTTTCCAGAACTTCTCCATATTATCGAGGAGGTCCGAAAGATCGGGACTCGCAATTGCTACATGTAACCCCTGCCCGATGCGGAACCCGGCTTCCCTGATGATTGGATCAATATTAATCCCCTTCGCCATCAGGGAAACCCTGATAGTCCGGAACATCATCTTGTAAAAGGAGGACGGATCACTACTCTCGAGGAATGCGGCGGCCATCTGCTCCGATTCATTGTCTTCACATTTTACACCAGGAGATATTCCCCCGAGAAACCGGGAACGGATATAAAAGATCTTTCTCCTCGAATCAGTGAGGTCGGGTTTCTCTCCAATAATCCCCTCCATTAATAGCGCCTTTAAGTGTGCAGAAACCGTAGACTTTGCTTTTTGAGTTGCCTCAACAATCTCCTGGAACGAGAACTCTCTATCCCGGAGCACACCCAGAATCTTTACGCGGACAGGTCCCTCAACAGTCCGTATACCTTTTTCTGTAGCGAACAGCTCAATCTCCGGGTTGAGTCCCGGTCTTACAGATGTCTCCAATCCAGCCTTCATTCCAGGGCCTCATCGCACAAATTGCATTGGTAACGTATCCATCGAATGTTACTAAAGCATTTGGAAGGCAATGTAACTACGAATGTGATAGTGATAATAACAACTATCAATGTAAGCCAATAAAGCATTATATTAGAAATTTGTGCAGGTGTCATCAGATTGATCCAGACGGATAATGAAGTAGCCCGGATACGTGATATTCTGAAAGATCATCCCAGAGGGATGACAATTGAAGAGATATCCCGTATTTTACCCTTAAACAGGACTTCCACAGCTAAATACTTAAACACACTCCTTATCTCAGGCCAGGCCGATTTGAAAACATTTGGTCGCGCAAAGGTATTTTCACTAACCCAGAGAGTTCCTGTATCCAACTTAATGAGCCTGTCATCGGAGCTTTTCCTGATCCTGGATAGTGAACATACGATCAGCTATGTAAATGACCAGTTTCTAATGGTTTTTCAGCTCGGGAAACAGGAACTTATCGGCAGGAAAATTGAACTGACCCCCATTGCTCAATACCTCTCTCCCAGTGACATTGAAAACATGAAATGTGCATATCAAGGAAAAGAGCACACCTGGGAGCACCATATCAACATCAGGACCCGGGACTACTTTTTTATTTCCAAACTGGTCCCGATGGTTTTTGATAACGGTCGTGGAGGGCTTGCGATCATCCTGGAAGACATTACCCAGCTAAAAGAATATCAACTGCACCTCGAAAACCTTGTAGAAGAACGCACGCGCGAGATAATAAAAACAAATGAGAATCTCGGGCAGGAAATTGCGAACCATGAGATGGCCAGGAAAGCCCTTGAGGTCGTAAACAATAAACTCAATCTCCTGGCTAGCGTTACGAGACATGACATTCTCAACCAGATCACCGTAATATCCGGATATCTTCAGCTCCTTGATAAAGAATGTTCGGGCAATCCAAACAGTCCCCCATATATCAGGAGTATTGAAAACGCCATCAGAACAATCCAGTATCAGATCACGTTTACCCGTGACTACAAAGACCTTGGATTGAAATCTCCGGAATGGCAACGTGTGGATGAAGTAATCAGGCAGGCCACTTCATTACACCCTCTCCCCCACATCAACCTCCGTATAGAGACAGGAAAACTCGAGGTTTTGGCAGATCCATTCCTTGATAAGGTTTTTTTGAATCTATTCGATTTTTCATTGCTCAGCGGAGATAAAGTGACCGGGATAGATGTCACATCCCATGAAAAAGGGGACGCTCATCTCCTCCTGGTAACAGATAATGGTGTTGGGGTTCCTGCATCAAGAAAAGACCGTATTTTCGAATATTCCGGTAAAGATACGGGTTTCAATCTTTTCCTTTCCCGCGAGATTCTCTCGATAACAGGTATTTCAATCAAAGAAACGGGTAATGAAGGAACAGGTGCAAGATTTGAGATCACTCTTCCCACGAACACCTGGAGAAATGGAAACTGACCATTCAGTGATTTGCCTGCACGGAAACATCCATCGGCAAAAAAGAATGGGATTAATCTTACTTTTTCACAATATCCACTAGTTGGATATTAAACACAAGGTCATGCCCTGCAAGCGGATTGTTTTCATCAATCGTGATGCTGGTTTCATTGGCCGCGGTAATATAGACATAGCCGATTCCACCATCGGGCCTTGTATAACGGATTGCGTCACCAGGTTTCGGATTCCAGGTCGCCCGGTCTTTCTCCGGAAGTGTGGCAAGTACCTTCTCCTTCGGCAGTACATTAATCAGACTCGGGTTTCTCTGCCCATATGCCTGGTCTGCAGGTATGTACACCGTCTTATTTTCCCCTTTACTCATGCCAATTACCGCGTTATCAAAGCCCGGAATTACCATCCCGCTCCCCGCAACAAACTCTATCGGGCTCCCATTCAGAGAGGACTGGAACTGCATCCCGTTTGATGCCAGTGCAGCGGTATAATGGACCTTCACCGTATCATTGGGTTTGACAACTTCATTGGATATGGCCACTCCCTTCTGCGAAGTACACCCTGTCGCAAGAAGGGCCAAAAAAATGAGAACAATTGTTATCCCGACGAAAAATCGGCCATTTGGCCCGTTTCTCCGGTTCCCGCTATTAATTGACATACTACAGCGTTGGTTTTGATCGGATAATAGTCCTGTGCTCACAAGAGAAAACGAAGTATCATTGCAAATGAAATCTGGAGGAGCGGTTATCCCGCCGTTGACAATTATTCAGGAGAACAAATGATTACTACCCGTCATCGCCTACGCATGTTCCTGCAGATTCATTCAGTGATACCGGGTAATGGATTTCACCGGTATCTTTTCTCGGATTTTATATAGCCGAAGAAAGAACTGTACTACTGTTTATCATGGCCGAAGAAGGGTACCGGGAAACAGTAGTACAGGGTAAAAAAGTTCAGTGGGACCCTGAACAGCTCCGTAAGATTCAGGAACACCCATGCTTTTCCGAGAAGGCATGTCATGGATTTGGTCGCTGCCACGTGGCAGTGGCTCCAAAATGTAATATCCAATGCAACTATTGTATCAGGGACTTCGATTGTGTCAACGAAAGTCGCCCGGGGGTCACGGCAAAAGTCCTGGATTCGGGAGAAGCCATTGACCTGGTAAGAGGGGTGGTGGAGAAATATAACTATATCAAGGTCGTCGGGATAGCCGGGCCCGGTGAACCACTTGCAAATGAAGAGACCTTTGAAACGCTTCGAAAGCTCCATGAAGAATTTCCCAATGTCATCAAATGCATCTCGACAAATGGTCTCCTTCTTCCTGAAAAAATCGACCTGCTTCAGAAATATGATGTGGGAAATGTCACCGTCACCCTGAACGCCATCGACCCCGAGATCGGGGCGAAGATATACCAGTTCATCGAATGGAAAGGCAAGCGTTATACCGGTGTGGAGGGTGCGAAAATCCTCCTCGAAAACCAGTTAAAGGGAATTGAGGAAGCAGTGAAAAGGAAAATGGTCGTGAAAGTGAATACCGTCTACATACCAGGTATTAATGATCACCATATTGTCGATATCGCAAAGAAAGTCGGCGAAATGGGGGTTTACACGTTCAATGTAATACCACTTATTGCCCAGTATAAATTTGCCGATATCGCCCCGCCAACCCCTGAAATGAAAAAGAAAATGCAGGACTCCTGTGCACCGTACGTGCGCCAGATGAGGCATTGTCAGCGTTGCAGGGCAGACGCCATCGGGAAGCTTGGGCATGATATTACCAGCTGCCTCAACCCAGGGGCCTAGAGCGAATTTCCATCGCCCACCCTTTTCTTTCAGACTATTTTTAACACGAACCAGGGGGATTATTCGGAAGAGAACAACTCACCACGAATCCCGTATTCATCCTGGCAGAGAATCCTTTACAAATAGGTCGATTAATGCCCGGGAGAGACTTAATGGCCTGGGCAATCCGGGGAGCTGGTCTCTTTTGAACCATCCCGCATCTTCAATCTCAGACCTATCCGCCTTTATCGTCCCCCCTGCGTAGGATGCCACAAATCCGATCATCAGCGAATCCGGGAAGGGCCACGGCTGGCTGGCGACATAACAAAGATCACAGATTGTTATCCCGGTCTCTTCCATGACCTCGCGGTGGACCGCATGTTCAATGGTCTCACCTGGTTCAACAAATCCGGCAATGATGCTATACACACCGGGAGGAAAACCGGGTGATCGCGCAAGGAGGACCTCTTCATCCCGCCTCACCAGGACAATGATCGCCGGTGAGAGCCTTGGGTAGATCACCTGGCCACATTCCGGGCATTTTTTGGCAAGCTCGGTATCCACCAGCTGGTTACCGGCACCACAAACACCACAAAACTTCGTTGTCCGGTCAAACAGCAGGAGATGGGATGCCCGTGCCGCAACCCCAAGGAATTCCTCACTGGTCCGCCCGATTAGCCCTCGTATATCAGAAAATCTGAAATTCTGCGGGGGTTTTGCAGTACTGATCAGATCAACTGCGTAGCAGGGGACACCACCAGATATGCCGATGAACAGGGACGCCTGGGTGGGGAGGTTAAACACCCGGTGGGTGTCCGGGAATTGAATCATTCCGTCCCCTTCGGGCAGGAGGATTTCATTTCCCCGAAAAATAAACCAGTGAATAGCCCCACTACCAGTAACGGGAATAGGATAGCGGGTATTCAGTTGCCCTGAGTCAAAAAATGGCACATACCCCGGTATCCCACTGTGAGCGGGATCCCAAAGTCCCGATGGCCTGTCGACGTGACCTGGTGGTGGGAATGCCTTCATCTGATCACCCATAGAATAACGTAATTTTTGCTTACCAGACACATACCATTCAAAGTTGACACTTTTTATACATGAAGGAACCTGATTCGACAGACTCCAGCCAATTTCATTGGAATCGCATTTTCATCGTGCTCATGAAGCGGGTACCGCCATAACGTAGGAAATTATCGGGTCTGCCAGAATCCCGTGGCGATGTGGAATAGCCGATGATGTAAATGTGAACACATGGAAGTACACCCTCCCAACGGGTCGGTGCAAATAGCCCTGTTACGAAACGCCACGCCCACCCAACAGGGGAATAAAAAAAGAATTAAGGACGAATTGAACTATCTGCTTTCATGGAGATGATGCCATTGAGACTATCGATTACCGGCTCCAGCACGATTGGTACACCGGTATCCTCTGCCTTTACCGTATAATTATGGTAGGTGATCGTGTAGGTGAAATAATCCGACCCTGGTGTGGATGCCGGATATGACGCATTCAATCCGGGGAACCCGATCGTATAAAACGTGTTCCGGATTGTATCCAGCGTGTTCTGGTTGACGATAAATGCACCACGCCCATGCTGCCCTGAATAAACGGCTGCCCCATTCTCAAAGATCACCAGGTGATCATCGAATCCCCCTGTACCGCCAACACGGGAATAATCAACCAGGATTGCCGGGCCCGGTGCAGGAGTGGTATTTTTCACCGGCTGGTCCAGGCATCCTGCCATCACAACTAACACCACAACAAAAAGAAATGAGGCTGACGTAACCAGGCGGACTGATCTTCCCATAATAACAATTATTCTCCCGCAGATTAAGATGCTTTTGTTTACGCCACCGGATTTCGGGACCTTCACCGGCAATAGTACCAGCATTTGTCCCGGAATCGCCATCCTAAATCTCCAGTATGTCGCCACTACTTTTCTTCGAACCTTTTTTCTCGGGCAGGACTGCTTCAACAGCCCCGAGCAGCTGTTCAAGTTTTTCATTCGCAAAAATCTGCCTGAACGCCATCAGTTCTCCTCGGCCCATCACCATTATTCCCTTTTTCTTCATCGGCCGTCCATTGTCATCAACCGGGTTCACCTCCATGGCAAGCGATGCCGGCCGGCTCCGGGTTGCGGGAAGCCGGATGATCGATACACCAGGTAATGAAGTATTCTTCCGCTCCCAGTCCTCACCAGTCTCGAGGAACACTCGCAGGTTCTCAGTAATTTCCATGACATTCACTTCAATTCCGACCTTAAAAGGTTATGCCACGCGGGGTGAAAGAGAACGATAATTCCAGAATTCATGCCCGAAGTTATTCAGGCCGTGAATCAATCCTGAATTTGCCATGTAACCAAATATTTTGCCAGGTTGTATGACCTGGCAGCACACATTCAGCCCAAATTTTTCTCCCTTTATTCCCTGTAAGCCCTGTACACCTCCCGTGATGATATGTGTTGAATGAGAAGAAGGATAGAAGAAAACACAGGCATCCTTTTATCAGGCACACTGATGACTGGATCAGGTATGACTAGTCACCCCGGCCCCCTATCAGGAGATATCCTCCTGCCAACGAGCCTGGTATTTTATGCAGGGAGCTATTCAGGAGGTGCATTATCTGTCCGGTGGAATGGGGACGCCCTCCTCGTCGAAGAGACGGGGGGTGGAAATTTTGACTGCTCACCCCATGCCATTACACCCGGCCCGGACGGTTGGGTGGCCTTCTGGGAGGAGATCGACGAGATCGGGGTCTGGCTGTGGGATGATGTGTATGTGAATCCCCATGGTTGCTGCGGGGTGACATACTGGCAGTTGGTACTGGATAACGGGGAGAGGTCCATTTCCTGCTCTGGTGAAGACCGGTTTCCCGGCGGCGTATCCTCCGGGCTGACACCTGATTTCCGGGCACTGGTAACCGCGATTCAAAGATTGTGCGGGAATTACCCCAAACCGCTGTAGATCTGAATTAATCCTTCCTCTTCGTTGGGTATCTCATGCAGTGGAGGTACTCCTGGCTGTTTCCAAGCGGTTAATGCCATCATCTGCAGATAGTACAGGTAATCTGGTATGTTGTCCCTCACTCTTTCAGCTGATCAGCCCTTCAACCTTGATAAGACACTATCGTGCGGACAGGTGTTCCGATGGGCAGAGACTAACGGATGGTGGACCGGTGTCATCCGGGACAGGGTGATCAGGATTCAGCAGGACGGGAACCACCTCTCCTGGAGTGGTGCGGATGAGGCCTTCATTCGCCATTACTTTTCGCTCGACCTCGACCTTTCCAGGATCCTGGCTGAAATTGATTGTGACCCGGTCATTCACAGGGCTATCTACGCGTGCAGGGGCCTTCGGATTATCAGGCAAACGCCATGGGAATGCCTGGTCTCCTATATGATCGCCACATTTACGAACATTCCCTCAATCAAACGCCGGATTAGCTTGCTATGCAGGGAATTTGGCAATAAAATTGATTCCGGGGGTGAGCCATATTTTTCTTTCCCCACACCCGAAGCCCTTGCCGGTTCAGATGAGAAACAGGTCAGGGCATGCAGCCTCGGTTACCGTGCCCCGTACCTCTGCCAGGTTGCACAGGCAATTCATCAGGATCCCGGCTGGGCAGGTGCCATCCGCAATTTACCCTACGAGGAGGCACGGACAGAACTTATGCGCTACCGTGGGGTGGGACGGAAAGTGGCAGACTGCGTCCTGCTTTTCGGTTTCGAAAGGCTGGAGGCAGTACCTGTTGACGTGTGGATAGAGCGGATCCTCCGCCAGCACTACCTCAAACCTGGAGAAAAAGCGAATTACGATCATATCAGGCGATATGCACAGGGTTATTTTGGGCCGTTTGCAGGGTACGCACAGGAATATCTCTTTTGTATGAGAAACGATATCACAAAAAAAGAATAATACCCAGGACCGGGTATCTCAATTGTCCCCTGTGAACTTTTTTTGTATCGTTCACGTTACGTTCCGCTATCCCAGCTGGACATGTAGGTCCGCTGGTCAGGGGTGAGCAAGTCGATCTGGAATCCCAGGGCATCGAGTTTCATTCCTGCCACCTGTTCATCGATCTCCTGCGGGACGTCGAATACCCCAGCCCCCAGTCCTTTGCCGTGTTGAGCAACATACTTTGCACTGAGCGCCTGGACGGCAAATGAGAGGTCCATTACTTCAACCGGGTGTCCCATTCCTTTCGGTGTCGCGAGGTTGACAAGCCTGCCTTCCGCAAGGACATGAAGATTCTTTCCGCCAACACGGTACGAATCAATGCCATCCCTGCGGACAACACCACTATTGTGGTGCTCAAGCCAGTCCACGTCGATTTCTACATTGAAATGCCCGGCATTCGCAAGAATTGCCCCGTCTTTCATGACATTGAAATGACGCTCAACAACAATATGAGTGTTTCCGGTGGCCGTAATAAAAATCTCACCGATGGCTGCTGCCTTATCCATCGGCATGATGGTGAACCCGTCCATGTATGCTTCCAATGCACGTCTCGGGTCAATTTCCGTCACGATTACCCGGGCACCAAGTCCATGAAGTTTCCGTGCAAGTCCACGCCCGCAATACCCGTATCCTGCGACCACGACGTTTTTACCTGCAATAAGTATGTTAGTCGTCACCATGATTGCGGTCAGGGCACTTTCCCCGGTCCCGTGAACATTATCAAAATAGTGTTTCATCGGTGTATCATTCACCGCGATCACCGGGAATTTTAATGCCCCTTCACGTGCCATGGCCCGGAGACGGTGTATACCAGTCGTTGTCTCCTCGCACCCCCCGATGGTTGTCCCGAGAAGTTCCTCCCGCTTGGTATGGATCTGGTAGATGAGGTCCATGCCGTCATCTATCGTAATCTGGGGCTTGGCATCGAGCACCTTGTCAATTGCTTCGTAATACTCTGAGTTATTCGCACCACGGCGGGCATAACAGTGAACATTTTTTACACGGTTTAATGCAACCGCTACATCGTCCTGTGTCGACAGAGGGTTGCAGCCGGTGATAAACACTTCAGCCCCTCCCGCTGCAAGTGCCGATACGAGGTTTGCAGTCTTTGCCTCCACATGAAGTGCCATGCCTATCCGCATGCCACGGAATGGCTGTGACTTCACAAATTCTTCCTTAATTATTGAAAGCACTGGCATATACTGCCGGGCCCATTCGATTTTCAACGCTCCGGAATCCATTCTTCACCAACATTTTCCTGCAGGGGCCAGGGAGAGCCCACAACTTTTATATCGTGCCAGAGGCTCCGCCCGCGATGTAACGGCGCTAACCATTCTTTTCCTGGAACGGCTGCATCCTGCAGGCCATCCCTACCTGATTGGCCTGCAAATTACTTAATAGCACTACTGCCAGCACCGATACCTGTCCTGGAGGCATAACCATGATATACTCTTCTCCGGGAAAGGTACTCCATGGTTCTGACCAGGCGGATCATCCCTTGTCTCGATATAAAAGATGGCAGAGTGGTAAAAGGAACTCATTTTGTGGAGCTCCGGGATGCGGGTGACCCCGTGGAACTGGCCCAGAGGTACGACGACCAGGGCGCAGACGAGGTGGTATTTCTTGATATTACTGCCTCAAAAGAGAACAGGGGCACCCTTATTGACGTTATCCAGCGGGCATCAGACCGGCTGTTCCTGCCACTCACCGTGGGTGGCGGTATCAGGAGCATTGACGATATCCATGCCATCCTCCGTGCCGGTGCAGACAAGGTGAGCATCAACACGAGTGCCGTCCATGACCCGGACCTCATCAGCCGTGGGGCAGAGCGTTTCGGTACCCAGTGTATTGTGCTCGCCATGGATGTCCGCCGAAACTATACCAAAAACCCTGAAGGGACTCAGGTCATGCTCCCTGATGGCAGTACCTGCTGGTACGAAGTAGTCATTTACGGTGGGAGCAGGCCAACCGGGATCGATGCAATTTCCTGGGCAAAAGCAGGCGAAGAGCGGGGTGCAGGAGAGATCCTGCTCACCAGCATGGAAACCGACGGGACAAAAGGGGGCTTTGATATCCCGATCACTGCCGCCATATCAGACGCAGCGGGTATCCCGGTCATTGCAAGTGGCGGTGTCGGGACCTATGAACACTTCTATGACGGGTTTAAACTGGGAAAGGCAGATGCCTGCCTTGCCGCCAGCGTGTTTCACTACGGGGAAATGACCGTCCAGTCGGTCAAGAAATATCTTGCATCCCGGCAGATCCCAATACGGATCTGAGGTCAATCTCGAACGCGGCTACGGATTGTTCAAGATCAAATGCGTTCAGCACCAGGGGATGGATCTCACCAAAGACCCCTGCTTTTTTCCCGGCCACCAGGATATCGGCCCGACGCCCGTCAATGAATGCCGGATCAGCTGATTCCTCCACTTCGTAGTCGATAGAGAGCTCGTGGAGTACCGCATCGGCCGATGCATAGGATTCCGAAAAGTCAGCGTCCCGGTGGATGCTGACGCCTGCGCCCTGCTGGTATGTGAGGCAGGAGTCCACCACGTCTCCAACCGCGAAGAGTCGCTGGGGAAGTTCACGGTGGCGGTTCAGTGTCAGGAATTCTAGGAGCAGTGGGAGGAGATCTGTCCGTACCACCGTATTCTCGATGCTGATCGGGTGCATGACACGGAGGACTCCCGGGCGTTCCGGCCGCTGCATTTTCTTGTAGAGCACGTCCTCGTTCGTCAGCGTGAACGGCATTACCTCGATGTAGCCAAGGCCGCAGAAGATCTCGCGGGCAAGGGCGGCATTGACCTGCACCGGGTGGGGTTTTCCCACGGTAAAAGTCTTCGGCGGCAGGTCCTGGATCCTGTCGTACCCATATGCGATCGCAACGTCCTCGAAGAGGTCCCAGTCGTGCATAATGTCTGCACGGAAGCATGGTACCTGCACCTTCACCTTTTCTGACCCAACCGGTTCGGCACCGAACCGCATCTTCTGCAGGAGCGACGCCATCGACGACGCGGTCAGCTCCACCCCGAGAAGCCGTGAGCATTCGCTGACACTCACGGTCCGTTCCACGGGTGCAAGGGTTGGCGTCTGCACCCCGGCGATATCGACGCTCCCGATCGTCGCACCTGCCTCTGCCATCGCCGTGCAGATGATGTTTACGGCGACACCGACCGCTCTTGTATCGGTCCCGGTCGTGTCGAGGAGGATATTCCTGGTATCAATCGTCACCCGCGTCCGTTCGCCATTAATAATCGGTGGAAACGAGAGGACATGATCATTGCTGTCCACGATCAGCGGGAAGAGCGGGAAGTCCTGGACGATCTTCGCGTAATCCCTGCCCTTCGGATGCTTCCCGAGGATCTCATCCATCGTCATCTCCTCGGAATAATCAAGGGGGATGAACGCCCGGTTCCTGGGCGAGGCGATATAGCGGAACGGAGGGCTGACCGTATCGAGGTCGTGGATGCCGATTGCCACCTTGCTCCTGCCTCTGCCAACCGCCCAATGGAGGGACTCCTGCAGGGACATGATACTCTGGATCGACTCGTCATCAAATTCAACACCGCGGATGACCGCGGCCCCGAGGACAGGGCGGATGTCCGCAAGCTGTGGATCAACAGTAAACGAGATCCCTGAGGGCTTCACCGTGTATGTGGGCAGCCCTGTCTCAATCCCAAGGTACCCCCGCATTGCCCGGGCTACACCCTCCGGTGAGAAAAGGTCGGGGCGGTCCGGGAAGAACTCCACGTCCGCATGGTCTTCCTCGATCCGCTCAACATCCGAGCCGATAAAAGCGATCTTGTCAAGGATCGTCTTACGGTCGGTCCTAGTGAGACGCTCGAGATACTTGTACGGGAGGCTGATAACGGCCATATCAGACGCCCCCTTTCGAGTGGCGCAACGCAGGCGTTTCACGGAGGAACGCGACATCACTCCGGTGCAGGTAGCGGAGGTCTTTTAACCCCAGCCTGAGCATCGCGATCCGACTCACGCCGAGTCCCCATGCCAGGACGGGGTAATTGATGCCGAGCGGCGCGGTGACCTCCTCGCGGAAGACGCCGGCACCACCCATCTCGATCCAGCCGAGACCCTCGACATAGACCTCCGCATCGAGGCTCGGCTCTGTGTAGGGATAGTACGAGGGCTTGAACCGCACCCCCGTAAAGCCCATGCGGTGGTAGAACTCGCGGAGGAGCCCGAGGAGGTTGCCGAATGTGACACCCTCATCCATGACAACCCCTTCAAGCTGCTCGAACTCGGCGAGGTGGGTGGTATCAATGGTTTCGCGCCGGTAGACCCTGCCGATGCAGAAGGCCTTGATCGGGGGATTCGGGTTCTTCGCGAGGTGCTGAATCGAGACGCTCGTCGTGTGTGTCCGCAAAACGCACTGTTCGGCCTTCTCCTCCTTCCAGACCCCACCCCAGCCGGTCGATGAGGTATCCCCGCCGGAGATATGCATCGCCTTCACACTTTCGTACCCCTTGGGAAGCGGGAGGGTCTCTTTGAGGTAGAAGGTGTCCTGCATCTCACGGGCCGGGTGATCCTGAGGCTGGAAGAGGGCATCGAAGTTCCAGAACGACTGCTGGACGATGCCCCCGTAGAGCTCCTCGAACCCCATCTCAAGAAGGATCTCCCGCATTTCGCTGATGATACGCTGGTACGGGTGGATCTTTCCGGGGTACGCCTTCTTCGGGAGCTTGGTGATATCATATTTACGAAGGTTGAGACCTTTCCACTCACCCGATACAATCTGCTCGTGGGTGAGCGTTCCGATCTCACAACGGAAATCGAGGCCTCTTTTTGCCAATGCAAGCCCTTCGGGAGTGATACCAATGGTATACCGGACCGCTTCGGATTCCAGCAGGAGCCCACGCCGGATGAGATCTTTTGTCCCTGGATCAGCAACGGATGGGTTTTTGAGGGCCTCTTCATCCGCTGCCGTGGAGGCCCCCGGAACCTTCACAACAGAAGTGCCTTCAACCTTCACAAGCCCTTTCTTTCGCAGCTGGCCAAACCCTATCTTAAACACCTCGTACTTCTGAAGATCTGCAAGGGTTGTCCCAGGCAGGATGACCTTGAGAAGCTGGGTCTCGGGAAGACCGTTCTTCGCGTAAATTTTTCCTTCATCGGTGTATACGAGCTCTTTTACAACAACACGCTCAATGGTGACAAAACCCTTGTCCTGTGCAAGATAGGCCCACTGTGTCGTTGCCCCAGTGGTAGCATCCAGAAGACCGGCAAGACGCGAGGCATCCGCCGTCTTCTCTTTTTCGAGGGTTGCAAGCAAGCGCTTCTCATTCTGCGTCAGTTCTGCCATGTCACACCCGGATTTTTTCTGAGCACATATCCATCTTCTCCCTGAAATCTTTTAAGAACGCCACCACCCGCTCGGCGGTGTCCTTCTTGCACTGGCCGCAGGTGACCTCGCCAGCCATGCATTTCCGCCGTATCTCCGCAAGCTCCACATCGTCGGTAACCATGTGGAAGAGGTTGAGGAGGAACAGCGAGCACTTGTCCGGTTCTCCACCAAGGCGTTTCTGTTCTTCAAGGGTTACTCTCCCACCAGTAATCCCGCTCATTACCTTCTTTCGAACCGTGGCCTCCGGTTCGTAGAAGGAAATGATACTTTCCGGAACACTCGAGGACATTTTCCCTCCGGTAAGACCCGGCATGAAGATGTGGTACGTGGAGGACGGCGTGTAAAAGGCAAACCCACCGTGTGCCCGCTCGATATCCCGGACCCTCGCAGCCACGTCAGTGCACTGTGCCCCCTTGATATCGACATGCCCCTCGTACTTCTTTGCATGCGGGAATGCCTTCCGGACTGCATCAAGCGCTTCCTCCGGGGCATTTTTAGAACGGACGCTGATATATCCTTCCCGCTGCTCGATGGTGAACATCCGCATCTTGTGGGCGATTCCCCGGGTAAGCCGGATATGGGGGTCCTGGTCAACCCCGACCGGCACAAGGGTCGGCGCAGGCTCACGGTCAATTTGTGGGTAGAGGATATCAGCCACCTGCGTGATCACACTATCTGCATGGGCAAGGTCTGTATCGGCACCAAACCCATAGATTGCTGCAAGTTCCGAGAAATTCACCTTGGTCGCTGCCTCGAAAGCCAGGTCCTTGAGCCGGTCGTTCCTGCTCTGGAAGTAGGTCTGTCCTTCAAACCCAAGCGCATAAAGGCAGGAGAGGTACTCCTTCCCGTACTCGTCGCACTTCGCCCACGGGAGGTCGCGTACTGCATGGGCTTCCCGGTCAGCAATCGTCACATAGCCATTCCCACCCTGCTGGACGTGCCATACAACTTCTTTCATCACCATCAGGTGGCCCAGGTGTGGGTGACCGGATGGCATGAACCCGGTCAGGATATGGAACTGCTGACGGTGATGGATCGCATCGGCGATCACCTGGTAATCGCGGTGCCCGAGGACGATACCCCGGCGGAAGAAATAGGGGATCTCGGGCAGGTTACCAATCGCATCCCCGATGGGTGAAATCCCGAATTCAGAGAATGTTTTCTCGATCTCAAGCGAGGGCTGACTTGACCATGGGTTGATTTCCGGCGACATAAAGCGGATTCCGTTTCTGATTGAGGTTTTAAGATCTGTATCGTTTCATTTTCGCATATTAGAGTTTTATCCGGGCAAATTCGATATAATGAATACCTGTAGTATGTACACAGCCAAACAACATCTTCTTTTTCACACTGTGCGAGAGCCGGACTGACCGGGAGATAGTACTCATCGGCATGGCTCCTGCAGTAGCAACGGCATGGACAAGCATCTCCGAATGGACCTTTGTCCCGGTATATACCCGGAAATGATGTCCGAACTTATATCCGGTTTTCGGGATATAGCCATGTTCCCGCAGGTCGCAATAGACCAATACCTTCTCCCCCATCTCCAGGTCTGAAATTTTTGCGATCTCCAGGTATTCATCCCTGGTGACCGGCATTCCCTCGCATTGAAGTACCAGGCATCCGGCCTGCATCAGGAAAAGGGTCTCAAGCGAAGATAAAACCAGCCTGGTACGGTCAAACCGCATACCGAAAGAGCCTGCCAGGGAACCAGCTGAACCCGGTACCGATGATTCTGGGGACAGGCAGGTCTGCTCCCGGGTTGCCAGATCCGGTGTGACGTTCAATGGTACTGCCGGGGAGGCCGGTAGTTGTTTACCGGGTTGCACTTCTTCCGGCCGGGGGCCGCATCTCATCTCTTCCGGGACCGGCAGGACAACTGATCTTCCAAATAATTTACCTTTTAACGGGCCGGGGATCACAAGTGATCCAATCTCCGGGAGGGACTGTACCTTAATCTCGTAGTAGGTGAGCTCATTTTCGTCATCAACCACGGCGAGGACATGTTGCTTTCTCATATGGGCTGACGCTGAAAACTCCCGGACCAACACACCGAAATCAATCATATCCCGTTCTGACAGGACCCGGACCATGTACTTTGACTGTCCGGTACCGGGACGTTCTCCCCGGCGGAAGACCCTGAAATCGTGGGGTCCGGTCTGAACCGCATACCCCCTCTCACGGAGGTCCCGGTAGACAAGATAACTCCGCAGAAAGTTGGGTTCTATGGTAAACGCAGATAACAACCGTTCATAATCATAACCCGGAATTTCGATACGGTTCCGGTGTACAAGGTAGAGCGCCTCAACCGGGGCAAGACGGAGCACTGAACCATCCTTCTCAGGCCTCCCGTACCCACTCTGTTCGTAGAGCACCCGTGCCTCTTTTCCAAGCCGGACTTCCTTCCCGTCGAACTGCGCTTTCACGTGCTATATGGATACGTTGTTTTCCTTTATAAGTGACAACACCGCCGGACACCTGTTCACTGCAGTCCGAATACAGGGGGTCTGCACTCCCCCGGATGTGCCCGGCGATCCGTGTATTTCCTGCGATGTACTCTCTCCCTGCCCCATTGATCTGAGAACTGGCATTGCCCGGCCATTTCGTTGTGTCGCCGGACCGTGGAATCACCAGGGACGTTTTAAGATTCCCGGGTCGCATGAAGATACCCAAAGAGCCCTAGGGGAGCCTGGCTTGGCATGTGATCAATCTGGAATTCGTAATTACGGCCGATATAATCAAGTAAACGGGGATTAGGTGGTCCGCCGACTGGCGGAAGATGCAGTTCCATTTCTATCCGGCGGACCGCTCCAAGGTCATGCGGGTCGATCAGCCACTCGGCCCCTTCACAATCACATTTTAGAAAATCACAACCTCCCACCATTCCAATAATAGTTTTCAATGAAACAGTCTGCATGTTCCTGTTCACATCATCCCAGCAGATCCCTTCAACATCGCCGCTCCCTAATGCACAGTCAAACACCGTGACAGAAACCCGGTTTAACCGGATATTTTTTCGCAGGATTTCATACGTGATGGGCTCGACCGCGTAGACTGACGCAGAATAATATGCAGCCCTGATACAGAAGGCCCCGACATTTGCACCGATATCTATGACGATATCATCGTTCCGGATATCAGAAAAACGGTACTCCGGGACTTCGTATATCTGGCGGTACCCGGCTGGAACATTGATAAATCGGATATCGTCCCGTGTACGGATCGCTGGTGGTATAGGCCCGGGTCCGGAAAACTCTTCAGGACCCTCTTTTTCTGGCAGGGAAGTTCCGGATTCAGGTACTCTGTATGACATCGTTGTGCCGCCCGCCTACACCTGGTCCGTCACCGAAGGGACGGTGAAGGTGAACACCTGCGCTTTTTATTGTTTGATGAACCCGGGATGCTTGTTTTATCATTCGCACCTGAACCACCCTTGCACCCTGAACAAGAGGTCTGTTCTCCAATGAATTGTTGAGTTGAAAACCTGGACACTATATTTTTGGTGACCGGAGAAACAGTTCTGGCATCCCCTGCTGACCGGACGAAATCATTCCCCTCTCCCGTAATGCATCGTAAAAAGCGCGATATATTCATCAGCATAACAGTTTGAATCGCACTGGATAGTAAATTCCGGGCCAAGATGAGAATAAAATAAGTCATTCCACTGGTTTCTCAGCATGTGGTAATCGGTGCGTTCCCCTCTCGCCTGCGTCATCATGGAGACCAGTTCCGTCATCAGGAACGAGTCCACGCAGTCGGTGACCACGTCAACGGGAGCATCATGTGCATAGACAAAGTCGATAATTCTCCCGTATGACTGGTACACTGACAAGGCAAGCTCCGGGGAAAACAGTTCGGGCAAATCGTTATTGGCGTCGAGTTCGAAGAGCAGAAAATGATTAATCCATGGTTTTAATTGTGAGATCGAGGTTTTTTTATCCTCGGCCGGCATGTGGTGATAGGCCAGCGAACTGACCGCAATATCAAAGTGGTGGTTTATTCGGCAGGAGAAGTCTTGTACCCTGCAGTTTTCAGTCCTGACAAGGGTATCAGGGAAGGATTCACGGATATTCTTTTTTGCAAGGTTCATCATCGCTTCGGAAGGGTCAATCAATAGCACTTCCTGGAGTTCGCCTATCCTTCCGATTTCCAACAGGTGGGTGAGCAGCCGGACGGTCAGGGCACCGTCCCCACACCCGATATCCATGAATGATACGGGTTTCGTAAACGTGGGCAGCGTATGTCCTGCGACCTGGATAAATTTCTCACGTGCCTTTTTCATGTCAGGCACACCGGCAAAATGAATAAAACGTTTAGGGTCTTCAAACGGCAGGGCTGGCATTCTGAGTTCGCCGTTATGCCGTTCCAGAAAACCAAGGAGAAACGTCGATGAGAACAGCCCCTCTTCTTCATTCAGCGCCCCGACCCGGAGCCATTCAACTGCCAGCCGGTTCTTCCCCCTGGCGGCAAGAAAGGTGCCTGCATAAAAATCAAAGGCGGATCGTAAGTTTTCACGGACAACTCCGGTAAAAGAACCAGGGGATATATTTTCCCCAAAAATGGACCTGGCATATTCAGACCATTGTATTTTTTCTTTTTCTGACAGAAACAACATCGTTTACCTTACCCCAGTTATTGAAGCCACGGCAGATGAATAGTTTTATTTGCTTTTCCCGGACACATAAGCATTTGGAAGGATCCTGGGCAGTGGTTACTCCCAATTGAGCACGGGCAGGTAAACCAACACTCTTTTAAAAAACACAGGCCTAGGAATTATACAATAATTCAGGTAACCAGATTGAACGTACTAATTCTTGGGGCAGGTGCAGTAGGTCTTGGAATTGCTGCAAAGCTATCAGAAGTGATTGATGTCACCGCAATCACCAGGGAAGGCCCTGCAAGGACTATTTCAGAACAGGGCCTGGACCTGGAGGGGGCATGGGGTTTAGGGACCTACAGGTTCCCCTGCAGCAGCATGCCTCCGTCAGGGGTGAATTTTGACTATATCCTGATCAGCACGAAGGCCTATAGCACACGAGAGGTATGCGATAATTATCCGGGGCTGCTCCGGGACGCCGAGGTCATTAGCCTGCAGAATGGCCTTGGGTCCGAAGAGATAATTTCAGGTTTCACCAGCCGCGTGATCGGTGGCGTCGTGATGTCGGGGTTCATCCGTCAGAATGAACGGACTGTTTATGTCACTGCAAACGCAGGTGAAACCATTTTCGGAAGATTTCCCACCGGAATGGACGCCGAGGTCACCCAGCTGGCAGGGATTTTTAACGCTGCCGGGATACCTGCAAGGGCAGCAGGAGATATTAAAGATCGGTTATGGTCGAAAAACCTTATCAGCTGCACGTTAAACCCGATTAGTGCCGTGCTGGGAGTCAGGTATGGTGTGCTGACCAGGGGTCCGGCCTGGCGGATTATTTCAGGGATCACACATGAAGTTTTTTTGGTTGCCGGTGCTGAAGGGGTGACCCTCCAGTGGGACAACCCGGAAGACTACCTGGCTTACCTGAAAAATGAACTCATCCCGGTCATGGCCACTCATACCTCCTCGATGCTCCAGGATATCGGGTGCGGGAGAAGGACCGAGATCGGTTTTATGAACGGGGCGATCACGAAATATGGGGAAACACACGGGATTGCCACCCCGTACAACGAATGCCTCACCAACATGGTTCAATTCCGGGAGCAGGAACAGATGGATACTCAGGTCTTTTGTGCCCGGCCTGCACGATGAAAATGCTGATGCCAGGGTCACGAAAATAAACTGGAATTACCAGTGAAGCATCATTTCGTCGTTAAAATTTCAACACCGTCGCCGCCCACGTAAACCCGATGGCACTCCCTGCCAGCACCACGAGATTGCCCGGTTGCACCCACCCTTCTTCCTGTGCCCTCGCAAGAGCAAACAGGGTATCAACAGACCCCATGTGCCCGTACTCTTTCATGGTGATCATCGTTTTTGACAGGTCAAGGCCGAGACCTTCCATGATCTGCTCCGTCAGGCTCCGTTTGACCTGGTTCATGAACAGGTAATCGATATCACGCGAAGAGTACCCGCTTTTTCTCAGTGCTTCGTTGATGATGTACAGGTAATTTTCGAGATAGATTCGGGAAAAGATCAGATCGAGACCTTCCGGGTCATCCACGGATAAAAAAAAATCATTTTCATGGGAAGGGCACACGGAGGGAGGATTTTGCGTCCCGCCATGGGGAATTTTGACATAGTCAACGAGTGAACCATCGGTGATACCGGCGTATGCCAGAAGCTGGTTGCATGAACTGTTTTTCTCAAGAACAGCGGCTGCTGCGCCGTCTGCAAATGAGAAGCCGGAAACTGAACGGATGTTCTGGTAATTAATTGCCATGGAGAGCTTTTCGCTGCATACCACCAAGGCATACTCTTTTTCTGGATCGCCAAGAAGCAGCTCTTTACAAGTGTGTAACCCAAGGTTTCCACCATTGCAACCGTTCCGAATCTCAAACGAGTACGCATTTTTTGCCCCTGTTTTATCCTGGACTTTTGCAGCGGGCGACCAGAACCGGTAGTCGTAGTGGCCCAGGCCACAATAGACCACAAGGTCAAGCTCCAACGGATCAATCCCGGCATTTTTTATCGCACTATTGGCTGCCCGGACCGCCATTTCTGCAGGATGAAGCCCGGGTCCTGCGATATGTTTCCTCCCGATACCGATCTTTTCCAGGAATACAGATTCAGGGATCCCGGAACGCCTGGACATCTCGAGACTCGTCAGGACCCCGTCGGGCAGGAAATATCCTATCCCTGATATACCAACAGTATCACGGCAGGAAGGACCAGGTAGAGACATATATCACCAATTATATCACCAATTCCGAAAAACTCGTGTTGTTTTCCGGTGATAGTAAGAGTATCCCCGGGATACTTCATAAAAATGATGGGTTCACCCGGTTTCTGACCTCCTGATTGCTGGAGAACGGTCATTCACAGCCGATTAACCGGCCCTGCAGATTACTCCGGTGCATCGATTGATCAATCGCGGAATTTTTATCATGAACAAATAGATCTGTGTTCATGGAAACCAACATCCTCCAAAGTCTGATCACGCTCTTCCAGATGATTTGCGTGATCATCGTTTTTGCGTACCTTTTTACGAGGAGCAGGTATTTTCTGGAAGTCCTCGAACACCACCCCCGGCTTTCCACCCGGGTCCTCCTTATCATTGTATTCGGGGCCCTGTCTGTGTACGGGACCATCAGCGGGGTTTCATTAAACGGTGCCGTGCTGAACGTCCGCGACCTGGGACCGATGATCGCCGGACTTACCTGTGGACCCGTGGTCGGGATTGGTGCCGGCCTTATCGGGGGTTTCTACCGGATGGCACAGGGTGGACCCTATATGTACACGGGGTTTATCGCCCCGGTCCTTGCAGGACTACTCGCCGGGGTCGTCTATATCGTGAATAAAAAGGAACTAATTTCCAGTAGTTATGCCGTTATTTTCTCCATTATCGTCGAATCACTCATATCACTGATTGCTATCATGGTCGCCACCCCGGCATCACAGGTCGTCATGATCATCACCGTCGTGGCGATCCCGATGATTGCAATCACAACCGTGGGTGTATTCATATTTTCGACAATCATCCACAACCTCCTGAAGGAGCAAAAGACCCGGCGAGAGAAAGAGACACTTGAGCACGAGATCGCAAGGAAGAATGCAGAACTTGAAATTGCTGCAGAGATCCAGCGCAGTTTCCTCCCGGAAACAATTCCCCAGATCAGGGGGTATGAAATTGCCGCGACCAGCCTTCCTGCAAAAGAGGTTGGAGGAGATTTTTTTGATGTGGTCCCCCTGGACGTCATTCCGTTGTCAGAAAAGCGTATGGGGATCCTCATCGCCGATGTTTCCGGGAAGGGTGTTCCTGCGGCCCTGTTCATGGCGCTGTCCCGTGTTATTGTCCGGGTATCGTCGACCTGGTTTAAGATCCCACGGGAGATCATCCGTCATGCCAATGTTATCATCGCTGCGGATTCCAGGACCGGGATGTTTGTCACCCTTTTTTACGGGGTAATCGATGAAAAAGAGAGAAAAATGACTTATGTCAATGCCGGCCATAACCCCCCGATAATTTTTCGTGGCCACAGTGGAAAGACTGAGGAACTTGAAGCGACCGGTGTCGCAATCGGGATCCTGGATGATGCAGACTATTCCCAGGCCGAAGTCGGGCTGTCATCGGGAGATATTATTCTTCTTTACACGGACGGGGTAACAGAAGCAATCAACGAGAACGAGGAGATGTTTGAGGTTGAGCGCCTGATGAATACCGTCACCAGTGCACCTTCAGGTTCCGCTAGCGAGATTATGGAGAATATTATCAGGGCAGTCTTCGCCTTCAGCGGGAAGACACCCCAGTATGACGATATCACCCTGATGGTGATCAAGGTGCTCTGAAAACTAATGATAACCCGGATCTCCCGGGGAAATTCTCTTTTTACAGGGTAATGAGGTAAGACGGATATCCCATGATAACATTCACCGGACCCCGGTACCCTGTTGAGGCAGGATTCCAGGTAGTGGATCAACTTGACAGCCAGGTTTTCTCAAAAGACCCGGAGCATCAATCAATCAACCCTGGCGGCTACCCGGCAAGTTCCTTAACCTTCGCAATATTACCCGCATCATCCCGCCGGGCATCATTCGGGGTCTCGCAGATAAGGGGGAGACGGGAAAACGGCTCGTGATGAAGTATCCGCCTGAACCCTTCTTCTCCGATGTTTCCCATCCCGATATGTTCGTGCCGGTCAAGGCCGCTGCCAAGTTCTCCCTTTGAGTCATTACAGTGGATGACCCTGATCTCACCAAGCCCAATCAGCTCGTCAAACCTTCCGGTTGTCTCTTCAATCGCATCATCAGTCCGGAGGTCATACCCCCCGCCGAATGCGTGGCATGTATCAAAGCAGACACCCGCACGGTGCCGGTCCACAATGCCATCCAGCACGTCCCGGATATCTTCAAAAGTATTGCCAACACCATTTTTTTCACCGGCGGTATTCTCAAGGAGCAGTATTACATCGTTTCCGGCTTCCCGAAGGGCCGTGTTCACGGCACTGATCACCCGGTTCCTTCCTTCTTCGATAGTCATTCCGGGGTGATGGCCGAGGTGGGTGACGAGGTACGGGATACCCAGTTGACTGCAACGCTCCAGTTCTGCAGTGAGCGTGGCAACAGATTTTTCATAGAACTCCGGGTTTGGGCCGGCAAGGTTGGGAAGATACGGCATATGGTCAACCGGTGGGAATATTGAGGTCTTCTCCAGTGCACTCCTGAAGGCTTGTATATCTTCGTTCGGGAGATCTTTCCAGGCCCATCCCCTCGGGTTCCTTGAGAATATCTGGAACGTGTCGCAGGAGACCGATGCCGCCCGTTCTACCGCCTTTGCAATCGATCCTGCAATTGATACATGTACACCGACCTTCACCATGATGAGAATCCCCGAAATTGTATGGCAGATATTGGCATTTCAGGTTCTTTTAACTTAGGGAAATTAAAGGTCCCGGTTCCCAAAAAAAATCGACGATAAATCGTATGATTCGCACGTTCTGGTCCGTTAAACCCGGTTCATCGATCATTCGCTGCCGGTTTCGACTAATCAATTTATTTCACCGGAACAAGTGAAGAGACTTACCCGGTGACAAAAGTTGTGGACGGAAAAAAGAAGGATCATCTCATCACTTAGTATTTTCCGCCCCCCATTCCAAGAGTCTTTAATACCGTTGCGGTCCCGGAGGATTCGGAAGGAGAGGTCGGGGAACCGGTGTCGCCAAAACCACCGATAATGTTCACCACGCTCTGGCCTGACGGAACGATAATCTTCGTATTCTTTTCAAGGCAGGCCTGGGTTACTTCCAGTTGTTTTAATATCTGTGCATTTTCTATGAAATATTTATTCGCAGCCTCGTTTACAAGCCGAATTGACTCTGCCTTCCCTTCTGCTTCCAGGATTGTTGCCTGCCTGATTCCTTCTGCCTGCTTGATCGCGGCACGCCGCTGTCCATCGGCATTGGTCTCAGTAGCTGTTGCAAAATCAATTGCGGCAACTTTCTCATTGAGGGCTTTCACCACCTTGTTCATGGTTTCCTGCACGTCGGGAGGTGGCTGGATCTCTTTTAATTCTGCACGGACTATGTCGATACCCCACAATGCAGTCTCTTTTTTAAGCGCTTCTGCGAGGTTGTTATTGATGGTGTTTCGTTCACTGTTGGCAGTTTTTAAGGTCATTCCACCGATGATGTTACGGAGCGTTGTACGTGCGAGCGATACGATCTGGTACTCGTAGTTGAACACGTAATACTGGGATGCCTTCACATGCACTTCGTCTTCCTTTACTTTAAAGTAAATCTGGGCATCGACGAAGGCGTTCAGGTTATCACTGGTGATGATCTCCTGCCGGTCAACATTGACGAGCTTTTCCGTGATATTAACCGAATACAGTTTCTGGATACCGGGGACGATCCAGTACAGACCTGGCCCGCCATACCGCTGGTACTTTCCGAGGAACTCGATAAGGATCCGGTGGGTCGGTCGCACAATCCTTACGCCAATAAGGATATAACCCGCAATCAGGCCCACAACTACTGCCCACAACAATGAAGTTGTTGTAATATATATCAGAATTCCCACTACAATTGCACCGGTTATAGCCATTGCGCTATTGCCGGTAAGAGTTTCATTCGCCATAATGTATCATTCCAGTTATCTGACACCATAGTATACTAACTTCCCTACCTTATTTGCACAGGGTCCGGCAGGTAAATAATAACGACGGTTACCCAGGGTCTCAGTACCTGACCAGATCTCCCTTGCAGGACAATAAAGGCCAGGATGTATTCGCCTTGGGCGGATCAATTTCTGAAGAAGATATTATACAATCAGGAACAGACAAAAAAAGGAGACAATATGAGACCGTTTGATTCTAAAATAATCGGGTCTGTTGCATGCATCGTGCTTGCACTCCTCCTGTTTGTGGCAATACCGGTGTCCGCTGCAGAGAATGACACACCCATCATGATGTCAGGACAGAACATCGATGCCATCAACGCCTATAACAATGGCTCCGATCTTGCTTCGCAGGGGAAATTCCAGGAGGCCCTTGTCGAAACTGAAAAAGCACTGTCAATCCAGCCAAATTTTACATTGGCACTTACACAAAAAGCGGGAATACTCAATGTTATGGAAAACTACCAGGAGGCCCTAAATGCCACCGATGCGGCGATTGCAGGAAACGCAAATATCAGTGAAGCCTGGGTCAACCGGGCAGACGCCCTGGTCCACCTGGGAAGGTACCAGGACGCGATAGATTCCTCGAACCGTGCGCTGGCAATCGACCCCACGATGGATGCAGCAAAAAACACCAAACTGCTGGCAACCAAACTGCTTGCGAACAGCGCATCAGCCTCGCCTGTCCCAACGACCAAAGCACCGGCATCCCTGGTACCGGTAATCAGTGCACTGGCTGTCGCCGGCTGTGTTGCAGGATACCGGAAATTCAGAAAATAATTATTCCGGTTTTTTATTAAGATACAGTGAACTGCGATGTGATAAAAATCAGGATAGATCCAAATCCCCATCGCAGCACACCTCATTCGTGGTTCAATTCCTGTTTTTAAAAATAGATAAGGGGTGCACTTCCCCACCCGGATCACCTGCCGAACAGCGGGCCCAGTTCGACCTTCTGCCAGCCCTTTTCCATCACCTTCATCCAGAGTGTCCTTGTATCGGGTTGGAAGACCACTTGGTGATTAGAAGAGAACCGCATATCCGGATAACTGCTGAAGAGGACCGAATGCATAAACGTCGCCCCGCCGTCCTCCCATCGGACATCGCGGATCTGCATCATCCTTGCGGCATCGATTGATCCCCTGGCCTCTCCTGCCTGCCTGAGGAGATTGTCGTAGCGGGAGACCGAGTGGTCGGCGGGTGGCGTGGAGAGGTTCCAGGCCGGGTCCATGAAATGGTTCGCCGCTGCGATGACCCCGTCACCGGTCCTTGGTCTCGCCGTACCGGCCATCACCTCGTAGACATACGCCTTCCCGGGTCCGGCGATATCCACGATCCAGGGGACATCCGGGCGGGCTCCCAGAATGCCTGCCTGGAGCCCGTCGAGGTCCGAGTAATCGAGCATGAACCGGAAGAATTCTGCGATCAGGTCGGGACGGGGGATCCCATCGCCTCCAGCTTCGGAAGTACCCGAATTGTCGTCCGCGATAAACAGCCCTTTGCTGTTCATAAGGGTCTCGGGCCGCATCCCGGTGGGGCCGAATGTGGCCACCGCATTACTGCCGTCAGCCGGACGGTACACGGCCAGGACATACCACTTGTTGAACGGAGAGCCGAGCGAATCGTCCAGGTCCCAGTTACGGGAAGCAATCACCGAGCCATCCGTCGTGTAATTCCCCCACACGGCCAGGTACGAGCAGGATGCATTGGCCTGGGGCAAGATAATGGAGTAGATCAAGCCATTGTAAATGAGGAGAATATCCTCAGGCTGCAGGCCCGAGGTCTCTGCCATGCCGCTGAAGATCTCCTTCTGTCGCTGGGGGTACAGGTACGCTGCCTCCCGCGACATGTTCCGCAACTGCTCCTGCGAATACCCCCCCTTTGCAAACCTGGAGAGGAGGAACTGGTACTCCTCGTTCAACTCAATCTTCATCAGGCCGCCGTACTGCCGGCCCATTTCGCGGTAGGTGCCGGAGAGGACGATGACCGGGTAGTCGCCTGCTGAGAACCGCTGCCCGCATTCGAACGAGGAAACGGGAACAAGATCTGTCGTAACGGGTGTACTGAAGAGAGATGTGGGCAACTGGATTTGAAGGGCTGCAACGGTACCGGTCAGGAGACAGAGGAGAAGTATGACGGTAGTGAGTTTCATACACGTCCTGATAATTTTCTCACGATAAAACTTTCTAAATAATGATACGAAGATAATTTTTATTTTAGGTCCTAAATCAGTATTTCCCGCCATAAACCTCAAAATTGATGAATTTTCCTTTCTCCGGACCAGTATGCAGTTGCATTGTCACAGGTGACCGGGACCGGCTGGATCCCAGGGAAAATAACGGGAGCCGGAGGAGCGCGAGCGCGGATTCACCCTCAGTTCAGAATGAGAAGGCCTCCGGCGGGCCTTTTCCGGGCACGTCCCTCACAGAAAACGGTTCACCGTTGAAAACAGTTGCCTGACAATTAAATCGAAAGAATAAAGTGGATGAACTTTGATCGTTTTATCAAAACCAGAAGGAATGAGGTACCATTCCTGACTACCGCCTTATTTTTGTCATTATCGCCGGACTAATCTGCCTTACCCTCGTCGCCGGCTGTGTCTCGTCCCCGGCAGGCATGCCGGCCGTGACCCCGATGGCCACCGCTGCAGGAACCGCCGGTGTTCAGAATATCAGCGCCATCATACCGCAGTTCGACAGTTATGCTGAACAGACCTTCAACAGGAGTAGTGTGCCAGGCATGGCGGTTGCCATCGTGAAGAACGACACTGTCGTCTACCTCCGGTGTTTTGGCGTGAAGAACATCACGACCCGCGAACCGGTCACCCCCGATACCCGTTTCCAGCTCGCGTCGATCTCGAAAACCTTCACTGCGACAACAATCGCATCCATGGTCGGGAACGGGGAATTGTCATGGGACGACCGGATCGTTGCCCTGAACCCGGATTTCCAGCTCTCGGATCCCTGGGTAACGGAGCATGTCACGATCCGGGACCTCCTCACCCACCGGTCCGGTCTTCCGGCATATGGAGGTGATGAACTCCAAGACAACTTCGGGTACAACCGGTCGGAGATTTTCCACAGGCTCCGGTACCTGGGATTGACCGGTGAGTTCCGTTCATCCTACGCCTACTCGAATATCGGGATCACGTTGGCGGCAGAAGCTGCTGGGAAGAAAGCAAAAAAAACCTGGGAGGACCTGGTTACCGGGAGGGTTTTTGTCCCGGCCGGGATGTATAACACGAGCGCCCGGTTTGCTGATTTTGCTACATCAGCGGACCACGCGGACACGTACCCGACCGTAAACGGGACGTCTGTTCCCGGACCGCTCCAGGATGACGACGTGTGCAGCCCCGCAGGTGGCGTGAGCTCGACGATCAATGACATGACCCGGTATGCCCGGCTCCAGCTGAATGACGGGAGTATCGACGGCAGGCAGGTCGTCAATGCGAGCGCCCTCCGCGACACGCACACGCCCCAGAACATCATGAAATACACCGGTACCAGCATAACGTTATACGACCTGGGCTGGGAGACCGTCTACGAGGGCGGACACAGGCAGTTCGAGCACGGCGGTGACTTTTCCAACGGGGTCTCGACCTCTATCACCCTCTATCCTGAAGAGAACATGAGTGTCATTGTCCTGACGAATAGTTTCCCCAACGGGCAGGCCCTCAAAAAGGCGGTGACAATGGGATGGACCGACCTGACCTACACAGGTGTAGTCCAGAAGGACTGGTATGCCATAATCGATCAGCAGCTGACCGCGGCGCTGAAACCAGGCGTTTCGGTCATCAACCCCTTTGAGGCAATGCCCCCCGCTCCGGCCGATGCAAAACCTCCCAAGCCCTTTACTACCTACAACGGGTCATATACGCAGGACTATTATGGCACTATCCACATTGTCCCGAACGCAACGGGGCTTCTCGTCTATCCCGGTCATTCTTCAACGCCCCTGTTCCTCGTGCCGTATGATGAGGATACGTTCCGCGAGATCGAATCCGGCACTGCCGTAAAGTTCACGTTCGGCAGCAAAGGGAATGACGACCATGTCTGGATCAACTACTTCGAGAGCCCCGGACGCAACGGGACGTTTCTCCGGGTCTCCTCCTGATTTTTGAAAAGGCTTAATGCCTCCAGAGAATCCGGCTTGCAGAAGAAACCGATGGGATCTCCGACCGGTGTTTTTCGAATGGTTTCACGTATCAACGGCCGGAACAGACGGTACGTCAAAGATTTATCGGATATTGTACATGCAAAGAAAAAAGAAGAATCAGGGGAAGGTGATGACCACGTCGTTCTCCATGAGCCGGTTCACCTGGGGGATCGGCGTGTCAAAGGAGATTTCGCTGATGGTGTCCTCGTCGAACCTGCCGGTCACATTGAACGAGCGGTACACGATTGGATAACCCTCGGCGCCCAGGAATGACGGCCTCCCGGTAACGACCTGGAAGTGGAGGTGCGGGGCATCGGTGTTGCCGGTATTGCCCATCAGTCCGATCACCTGCCCTTCCGTCACATTGTCTCCCACCTTCACCCGGACCGAGCCGTTGACCATATGGGCATAGCAGGCATACTTCCCGTTCCCGAGATCGATGACCACGTTGTTGCCGGCGGCTGTCGCGACATTCACCGGGGGTTTCTCCGTGGTGATCTCGATGTCCTTTTCACCGTCGTGGACAAACATGACCGTCCCGTTGCCGACCGCATACAGCTCCTTCCCGAACCCGAAGTAATCGCGGGCGATTGTCCCATCTCCGGTAAAGGCCGTTCCGGTTGCCGGATCCAGGTAGATGTAATCCTGTGCGTAGCGCTGGGGAACACGGGTCACACCGGACATCGTGATCTGGGAGGTGACATGGTGGACCATGGGCGCGGTCGTCTCCATGATGGCCCAGCCCGGGCCTTTGACCGGGGAGCCGACAACGACCGGTGAGAGGTCCTTCCGTACGGTTACATTGCCGCCCGTGATGACCAACGGGGGAAGCCCTTGCGCAGTCCGATTCAGGGTGACCCGGTGCGTGAGCCGGTCCGGCACGGCATTCGGGCTGACTACAAACCAGATGGAGATACGGGGGTTGGAAAGTTTTCCCGTTCCGTTCTGCAATTCGGACACTGTCGGCGACGGGACAGAGGCCGGGTAGGAAGTCTTTGCAAGCACGGATGCATTCGGCGTATAGAGGACAGTTCCCGTTGCCGCGTCGATGACCTCGACCTTCTCCGGCTTAAAGGTCATGTTGCCGGCGCCCAAAAACTCGAGTTCGTAGGCAATGTTGATGCCGTTCATACTCTCGACGGGGATCGGTTCGAACGGGACAATCATCGTGATATTCGGTGCCGGGGCGGTCTGCTGCTGCCCGGCGGGGACCTGTGCGGACTGGGTACATCCTGCAGCGAGTATGAGTACGATCACAAGAGTGAATATAATAACAGCGTTCTTGATGGACATAATAGAAACATCTCGTAATTATTTTTATAAACAATAAAGTATGCGATTTACATTTTACTGGTGAAAAACCGAGCATCTTCAAAACAACCGCAGGGACCGGGATCTCCACAAGGCTTTCTTCAGGCATCACTCATCGATCCTCTCTATCCGGAAAATGACGGGCCTGACACCATCGGTACAACATCCGATCATCATCCTGTCGTCCTTCATCCAGCCTTCAAAAAGCCCGTGCGAGAAATTTCCGCCGGTGAGCAGTGCTGCGACCATCGGATGGATATCCCGCCATGCCCAGTCACAGAAATTCCCGGGCTTTGCGAGGTCACAGGTAAACTCCTGTCCCACCTCAAAGCACGGGCAGGGAGTGACCTTGTTAATACAATACTCTTCTGCAAGTTCCGGGTTGATCGTCTTCTTCATCACGGTAATTTTACACCTGGGCATACAACCTCCGATCCTGGGTTATTCGTTCCAATCACACATTTCCGGTACTATCCGGCGGGTTGATAACTCTGCCCCTGTTCTCCGGGGAACTCCCTCATGCTCCTGGGGATTGTACGATACACAGTGATGCAACCGAAGGACGGATCGAGTTATTTCCTGCTCCTGAGTTCTGTTTCCATCGCCGCAAGACACGCGGTTACTTCCGCATCGTTCATGTTCGGGTCCTCCCTGAGGCGGTTGAACCGCTCGCACATCAGGTCGGGGCATTTGCCGCAGTGCGGTAACTTCCGATCATTAGTACAACACTCGTAGATCGCACAGCGGTCAATGTCGATAAACGCTGTCCAGAATGGTTTCCCTTCTGTCTCCCCGCACCCGGGGCACTCCGTCCCGTGGTGGTCGCAGGTGCAGA
>CAIJED010000152.1 GCA_903819595.1 uncultured Methanomicrobiales archaeon
CGTTGTGTGGTCCTTGCTGTTTACGGAAACACAGGTTGGCCTCACCGGACAATGGTTTGAGGCGCGAGGATAAGCGGAATGTTGTAAAGAAAGTTGCAGAATAGATGAAGAATAGATGAAGAATAGATGAAGAATAGATGAAGAATAGATGAATGGAAGTAATTGCATTATTCCTGAAAACCTGTGGTTGACATGCACAGATTCGTGGGAATATAAAAAGAATAACCTGCTCATTTTTCACGAAAAAGTCATCGCGTTACCATCGGTTCGCAGGTGGTCACAAATCAGAACAATAAAGTACTGATCTTTCGAAGTACAATTTATGCAGATCGTCCACCTGATATGCCTGCTGTGTGGCATCCTCCTGTTTGCCTCCCTTATCGGTACACCGGTCACTGCGGCGGGTCAGGCAGCTGAAGATTATTACAACCAGGGAATTGACTATGCCAGTCAGCAACAGTACACCCATGCCATCGCCTCCTATGACAATGCGACCAGGATTAATCCTGAATATACAAAGGCATGGTACAACCGCGGAAACGCACTTTTATACCTCGGCCTGCTTGATGATGCGGTAGTATCCTATGACAAGGCACTCGGGACTAACATGAATTATACGGATGCCTGGGTTAACCGCGGGGTGGCATTGACCCGGCTCGACCGGTTTGACGAGGCACTGGCATCCTATGACAATGCGACGAGGATCAACCCGGAAGATCCAGATGCCTGGTACAACCGTGGAAATGCGCTCCTTTACCTCGACCGGTATGAAGAGGCGATCGCCTCCTACGATAAAGCGCTCATGATCAATCCTGGTTATATAGACGCCCAGCAGAACCGGGAGGTTGCGCAAAAACAAAAAAATCCGGAGCTTTCACGGCCTACAGTACCACAAAGTCTGCCACCGACCCCAACAATGACGCTCCCCCCGGTCGGTCAAAAACCCACCCAAAAAGTCCCGCTTATGTATGCACCATTCGGTGCAATGGCGCTATGGGGGGCCTATTCGGTGTGGAGGAGGCAATAGATACCCCCCATGTAGTCCACGCGGGCGATAAGGCAGGATAGAGTTGATCTTTTTTGCCGGGAATAACAGGGCTATTATCCCTGCCGACTAATCACGTTGACCTGGTGATGAGATCCTGTCACTTATTCGAACATTCGTTCGCCGGAAATCGGTGAGAATGGCACAATGTTTCATGTATCTGAAGATAAGGGGGAAGAACTTTTTTGCCAGCATGTGGTCTTTTTCGTCATGAATACGAAGAAAACACAAGGTATCGATCGGGACTCTAAAATTTCAACATTTCTTTTTAAAAAAATAACCGGATATTATATCAGGTTAGAAAAAAATAATGGAAATCTACAGGTGATTATTACGAAAATGTATGTTCTTTTGATTTTTGCCCTTGTCATCGGGATAATGACGGTGGGCTTTGTAACGGCAGATATAGCGTCCGGCGATAATATTGGCGGTGGGATGGGGTATTATGAGATTTCGTCCAATCCCGAAGGTGGGATGCTGATCTTTGACGGCCAGAACAAAGGGCTCACTCCCCAGACTGTAGAAGTAAGCACGTCCGGGACTCCGGGCCACTCCATCAGCATCTCGAAAGCAGGGTATAACACCTGGAGCAGTTATAAGTCCGGCAACCCTGCCGACGGAGAAACCGTCTATGTTGATGCCAACCTGGTGTTTATACCGGTAACCGAACCAACTACCCTGCCCCCGACGACTGTACAACCAACGCCAGTGGTGGGAGGAGGTAAGGGGTATTATGATATTTCGTCTAACCCTGAAGGTGGGACTGTTCTCTTTGATGGAAAAAACAAAGGTCTTACTCCTCTGACCGTTGATGTGAGCACGTCCGGGACTCCCGGCCATACGATCAGTATCTCAAAAGCGGGGTACAACACCTGGAGCACCAGTGAACCAGGCAACCCGTTCGAGGGAGAAACCGTCTATGTCAGTGCAGATCTCGTATATATACCGATAACGATGCCTACAACCCCGGTAGGCGGGGATAAGGGGTACTATTACGTGACGTCCAGTCCAAGCGGTGGATCGGTTACGCTTGACGGAGCCAGCTGGGGCGGAGCACCTGTATTAATTGATGTCAGTGCAACCGGCACGCCGGGCCATACGATCACGGTGGCGATGTCCGGTTACCAGTCATGGAGCCAGTATTACGCGGGTAATCCGGCTGCAGGGACCACGGTAAATGTAAATGCTGTATTAACCCCGGTTTCCCAGAACGGCGACATCCAGGTGATGTCCTCTCCATCGGGAGCCTATGCGGTCCTTGACAATGGTCAGAACTCGCTGGTCACTCCCGGGACATTTTATTCTGTTTATCCCGGCTGGCATAATGTCCGGGTCACAAAATCAGGTTACTACGCCTTTTCAAAAGATGTCCAGGTAAATGCCGGGTCCACGGCCTCCGTATCAGCCAGTCTGAGTCAGATTTCACAACGGGGGAGCCTGTCAGTCAGCTCTACCCCGAGTGGGGCCGGTATCTATGTTGATACCATTTACCAGGGTGAAACCAACACGAATGTTGGAGACCTCTCTACCGGCACTCACACGGTGACCCTCAAGAAAGCCGGGTACCAGACCTGGTCGCGGCAGTATACGGTGTATTCATCACAGACAACGTACCTTACGGCCCAGCTGACCCCGGTCTCGAACCCGACAACCGGTGACCTGGAAGTCTCGTCGGCCCCTTCGGGTGCAGCCGTATATGTTGATACAGATTACCAGGGGACCACGACACCGGGAAGTCCCCTCGATGTGGTTGCACTGTCCCCCGGGACCCACACGGTTGTTCTGAAAAAGTCCGGGTATTCAGATTATACGACGACGGTGAATATCCGTGCAGGACAGACGGCGCAGGTGGCAGCAACACTTGCCCAGTCTGGGCAGCCTTCCAAGACGGCGAGTGTCCAGATTACATCTGACCCAAGCGGGGCTGATGTGTCCATCAATAATTTGTACATGGGTATTACACCATTAACCGCCCAGAATGTGCAACCCGGGTCATCCACGGTAAAAATTGCACTGGACGGATACACTCCGTATACGAGCACGGTGCAGATCAGCGCCGGCCAGTCACTCCAGATAAATGCGGCACTCTCACCCATTCCTACACCCACAACAACGAAATCCCCTGCAAGTCCTCTTGTAGCGGTCCTGGCAGTTGCCATCATTAGTCTTTTGGTGATGGTGAGTTTCCGGCGTAAAAACTGATCAACCGGATCAATTTTTATTTTTTTGCACCGGAAGAAAACCGGCATCCCTAAGTTGCACCATGCCCTTTGTTCGTACAATGGAAATCATCATTGTTGGGCGCCGTGGTAACACAAGACCCCAGTATCCCCGGGTTATATTTTTTTCCCGGTTTACCAGTTCTCTACCCGGGCAACAGGGCATAAAAAAGTTCATGCCCTGGCAGCTCCTTTATACATTTTATCAGAAGGCGGATGAGAACGTGAACATGGGATTGTTAGGCATCACAGTATGGCGCCGGATTATACGATATTTTTGGTATCCCCGGAGGGTGATGTAGTATGACGGCCATTCTCCCGAACCTTTCGAGGATGCTGGTCATCTATAAAGGGGCCTGGGGCTGGATTGCCCTTTCACAATTATTTGTAGTGCTCGGCGCTACATTTATGCTAATGATTCCTGCCCAGATCTCTACCCTGATCGATCAGGGCGTCATTTCAGGGAATATCAGTGTTGTCGTTGACAGTTCACTCGCCATGCTCCTGTTTGCGATCCTTGCAGGGGCGTTTTCACTGGCAAATTTGTATATTGCGGCCCGGGTCGGGGAAGGAACCGCACATTACCTCAGAAAGGAAATTTACAGAAAAATCCAGTCGTTTTCATTCGGGAACCTTGACCGTCACCCGGTAGGGGAGCTCCTGGTCAGGCTCACGAGTGATATCTACCAGATTAACATGGCGGCCAGTTATTCCATCCGGTTCATCCTGTATGCCCCGTTTATGATTTTGGTTGCGCTGGTCATTATCTATACCAGCAGCCCGTCACTGGTCTGGATTTTTGTGATGGTCATTCTGATCACAGGTGCAATGTTCGGCATCATCTCGATGTTGCTCCAGGGACAGTACCGGGCAAGGCAGCACGACCTTGATGCGGTGAACAATGTCCTCCAGGAGGACTTTTCCGGGGTGAGGGTGATCAAGGCATTTGTCCGGCAGGACTACGAAAACAACAGGTTCAGAACGTTGAACGAAAAATTCCGGGCTGCATCGCTCTCACCGCTTCGGACCAGTGCATTTATTTTACCGGCGATTTTTCTGATACTAGGCTGCTCCAATGCCCTTGTTATCTGGTATGGTGGTTTGCTGGTCATTGCAGGGACCATGGGTGTCGGGCAGATTATTGCATTTACCCAGTATTTTTTCTTTATTCTCGGGCAGTTGTGGATCCTCTCGTTTGTCCTTCCACAGATTATTTCTGCGGAAGCATCAGCAGGTCGGCTGGCCGTGCTTATTGATACGCGGCCCCTGGTGACTGATCTTGACGGGGAAGAAACTCCTGCACCATCCGGTGTTGTAGGAAGAGTAGTATTTGAGAACGTCTCGTTCAGCTACGAGGGTCCGGGAGGGAAGGAGGCGATAAAAAATATCTCGTTTTCAGCGGAGCCCGGACAGACCATCGCATTCCTCGGTCCCACGGGTTCGGGAAAATCGACCCTCGTTCACCTGGTCTCAAGGTTTTACGATGTGACAGAAGGGAGGATCACGATTGACGGGACTGATATCCGCGAGATTCCCCAGGACTACCTCCGGAGCATCGTACGGATCGCCCTCCAGGAAAGTGTACTCTTTTCCGGGACGATACGGGAGAATATCGCCTTTGGACAGCGTGATATGCCCGATGAACAGGTCATGGCTGCATCAGTGTCAGCCGAAGCGGACGCATTTATTTCGGTGATCCCATCCGGTTATGATTCCCATGTGGCACGCAGGGGTGCAAACTTTTCGGGAGGTCAGAAGCAACGGCTCTCCATTGCCAGGGCCATTGCGCCGAAACCCGGTATTCTTATCCTTGATGATAGTACGAGTGCAGTCGATGTGGCCACCGAAAGCCGTATACAGGCAGCCCTCGCAGACGTGATCCCGGGAACGACCCAGTTGATTGTTGCACAGCGTATCAGCACGGTCCTGATGGCCGATCAAATTATCCTCCTCGATAAGGGCGAGATTGTAGAGAAAGGCAACCACCAAAACCTGTTAGCCAGAAGTCCCCTGTACAGGGAAATTTTCGAGTCGCAACTTGGCGGTATCAGGAGGGAGGACATACCATGACCCTGAGTACTACGGATACGCTTGCAAAACCCGGAGCCCCAGCTGGTCCGGGGAAATTCAGATCTTTATTACGTGCCATGCGGTACCTCTGGACACGAAAAATAATTTTCCTGGCCGTAATGATACTGTTCCTGATCGGTACCATCGCGTTTATCTCCCTGTCGGTGATGCTTGGGTTTGCAGTCAATTCATTATCGCGATCGACAGATCCCGGGGCACTTCTCCAGGTTGTCATGGTGATGATCGGGTTGGCCCTGGTCGCATTCATCACCTATTATCTCGGGTTCAGGTTATTTGCGGGAGTCACCCAGAGTGCCCTGTTCCAGCTTCGGCAGGACCTCTTCGAACATACCCAGGAGTTATCACTGCGGTTCTTTGACCGGCAGCCAATCGGTGAACTGATGAGCCGTGTGACCAACGATATCGATGTGGTCACCGCATTTTTTCAGCAGCCTCTTGGTACCCTGATCATGGGCATATTTATGCTGATGACTACCCTGGTCGCGATGTTCCTGCTTGATTACCGGCTTGCTACGATCGCGTCAATTGCGATACCGTTGCTGGTAGGTCTGGTATGCCTGCTGGCCCGGGTGGCAGGACCTGCTTTTGCCCTCCTCCAGGAGAGACTGGCAGATTTAAACGGGCTGATGGAAGAGACAATCGCTGGAGAAAAGACCATTATCGCATTCAGGCAGCAGGACCAGGTCAGCGGAAAGCAGGCTGAGGTGAGCGAAGCGGCGAGGGATACGGGAAGCAGGGCCCAGATTCTCTCTCTCGTGATGAACCCGCTGACGATCCTGGTCACAAATATTAATGTTGCACTCGTGGCCCTGACCGGGTCGATCATGATCATCCATGGAACATTATCCATCGGGGTGCTGACCACGTTCCTCTCTCTCACCATGCTGTTCATCCTGCCGCTGGTGACGATATTTGCCAATTACAACTTTATTCTGTCTGCCTCGGTCAGTGCAGGAAGAATCTTCTCCATCATGGACGAGCAGCCTGACGTGATCGATCGGCCCGGGGCTGTAGAATTGAAACCTGTCCAGGGACACGTCGTATTCAGGGACGTGAACTTTTCCTATGTCCCGGGCAGACAGGTCTTAAAACACAACAGTTTTGAGGCACTGCCTGGCCAGATGATCGGGCTTTGCGGACCCACAGGCGCTGGGAAAAGTACGATTATCAATATCCTTACCCGTTACTATGATATCGACTCAGGGGTGATCGAGATTGATGGCCAGGATATCTACTCCGTTACGCAGTCAAGCCTGCGTAAGCAGATCGGGGTTGTCCTCCAGGACCCATTCCTTTTCTCGGACACGGTGATGAATAACTTAAAATACGGGCGGGAAGGGGCCACCGATGAGGAGTGTATTGCTGCGGCGAAGGATGCGAATTGTGATGAATTTATCAACAGGTTGCCGGATGGCTACCACACGCTGCTTACCGACGGTGGCAGCAACCTGTCACAGGGACAGCGGCAACTGCTGACCATCGCAAGGGCGATGGTGGCCAACATACGGATCCTGATCCTCGATGAAGCGACCAGCAATGTCGACACGAGGACTGAACGGAATATTCAGGCGGCCATACGGAAACTGCAGGCGGGCAGGACCAGTTTTGTGATCGCACACCGCCTCAGCACGATCCGGCCGGCTCAGCAGATCCTCGTCATTAATAACGGGGAGATCGTCGAACGAGGCACTCATGATGAGATGATGAAGAAATCAGGGTTCTATTACGATCTGTACATGAGCCAGTTCAAGGGAAGGATTGCGGAAATCATTCCGGTATGAAATCCTGCCTCAATGAAGAGGTCTTCAACTCACCAAATAATCCAAATCATAAATCATGGATAACAGTACCAGAGAAAACATCGCCTGGATACGAAATAAACAAAAATGTCCGGGTATTTTACGACAAGGCGGGGTTTGATGGAGGACCTGAAAGTTGTTTTTAAAAATAGTGCTACAGCCGGAGCCGCACCAGTGATACCCGTGATAAACCGGGTCAGATTGATCCATCCGGACCGGGTGGTTCCACGGTCCCGGTATGATGTGCGACTGGTCCCGGGTGTTCACACCCTGCAGCACGGATTGGTTCTGACTGGTCATTGCGGTACGTATCATATCTCCGCGTTCTTCCCAAACGCGGCAAGCGATTGGAAGTTACCATGTAATAAAACATTATGCCTCCAGTCCCCGGGACCGGTGTAATGCTGATCTTCACGGTTCTCCCGGTCGCTGGTGTTCTTAACTCCCTGGTGAGCGGAAAGATCCCTCAAATATGGTCATTTCGGAGACGAAACGGGGCCTCCCCGGGAATCCGGAATCGTTCTCGGCATCGCAGGAAAGAACCATC
>CAIJED010000153.1 GCA_903819595.1 uncultured Methanomicrobiales archaeon
AGCCGGTGCCTGGAAGTGAGCATGCAGAAATCTTCCCCTATATCAGGAAAGTAGATACAAACTCCTCAAACTCTTATATTATTTCCACCCCGTCCCAGATCATCCTGATAGATCCTGGTGGTTTCATGCAGCAGATGGACCTGCTTGCGTCTGAAATTGACAGGAAACGAGCTGAAAATCCCAGGCCGTTGTTTGTGTACTTTACCCATACACATGTTGATCATTTTATCGTGATACAGTCCCACCCGTTTTTCAAGGGTGCAAAGCGGACAATCATTGCAGCTCATGTCGACGGGGCCACAAACCTAGAGGTTGGAGATACTGCTACAACCCAGGCAGACCTGTTCCAGATCCCGCTCAATCCGATGAATGTGTCAATGCGGTTTTTTGCGCCGAACCTTGAAGAGGAAACAGAATTCTTCGAAATTTGCCCACTTGAAGCTCCCTGTGTCCGTGTCCAGGAAAGCGATATTCATATCAATGACCTCCTGGTCCTGAAACGCCAGATCGTAGTTACCAGACCGGATGACAGGATCGAGGTCTACCATCTGCCAGGTCACAGCCCCGATAGCATCTGTATCCGGATTGGAGGCCTGCTTTTCATCGGTGACCTGTTGTTTGCAGCAAGCCCGGGGATAGCCGGTCTTCGTGGGTGGAGCCAGCAGGAGCTCTTATCCTCGCTTCAAAAAGTTCACTGGATCCTGGATAACGAAGATATCAGGATCTGCTGCCCGGGACACGGACGCCTGATCACTTCTGCAAGTGCTGAAGCAGTCTTTTCCAACATGGAGAAGGAGACCTATTTTTTAACGGAGATCCAGGAGATCAATCCCGAGTGGGCAAAGCAGACGGCCCGGTATGCCAACGACTTAATGGACCGTGTGGCTGAGACCTTCACCATCATGGCCGGGAGGTGTTACCGTGCGTCCCATATCCTCGAGGAACTTGAAGAGGGTGGAGAAGCAGAGAACCTGGCCGGGCTGGTCTGCCTGGATGCCATTGATTCGATCCTTGCGGATTTCCATCGTTTCAACGAGGACTATCGTGCAGGAAATCAGCGGGATGTCCACCTCGCCCTTAAAGCCGGGCAGATCACGGCCAAGCTTGAAGCGGTGTACAGGACCGGGCAGCTCGACCTCGTCATCGACTTGCACCTCGTAAAACGTGCAGAGAGGCTTCTTTCAGATTATATGACTCTCTTCCGGGGTTTCAGGCCAGCTATCGTGAGGGAGGAATTTGAACTTGACCTCCTTGTTGGCCAGTGTATCCGGATGCTAATGATGCCCCCATGCAGCGACGAGGAGCTCATCGCACTTGCTGATGATGAAGCACGGTACCGGGAGGCACTCGTGAAGAGGCTCATCTATGTACCGGTTTTTGAGGGAAATCCGGTCTCGTTTGAACCTTCCAGTGATGCATTCGGAGTGGTCGCTGACAGCGAACGGTTAAAAGATTTAATTATCAGTATTCTTGAAGATCTGGCCGGTATTGGTGGGCAACAGATCCTGGTCAGGGATAAGAAAGAGACCAACCGCGGTTTCCTGACCATCAGCGCCGAATTCTCTTCGGCAGGCATCGATTTTCCGGGTGACCGACTCGGTTTCATGACAAAGGAGTGTGAACTTGCGGGAGGATTCTTCACCTGTGAAAAAGAAGGGGATGTAATTTCTGCCGTGATTGAACTTCCGGCAAATTGAAATCCGGGCTGCACCTTTCGTCCCGGGAATGCCGTATTTTTTAGTTCTCCCGTGTTCCCATGTTGTCCCCGAACTGGACAGGCTGGTGATTTCCAACAGTTGTTCACCGTAAAAATTCATATATTGTGGTCTGCCGGGGGCCCTTTGGCTCAAATCCTGATAACCTGAGTCCAATCAACCGGATTTTTTTGCCTTCCGGCAGTTCCGGAAGAAGTCCCTGGGAAAACTGTTGTATCAGGTGTGGATCATCACTGTACCGTTCATTTGTTTTCGACCGGGTACGGGTGATAAAATGCTCGTCACGCACCTTCACTGTAATAGTCCGGAACCGGAGGTGCTCGTTTACCAGCACCGCATGCAGTTCCGCAGCCATTTCGTTCAGCGTCTGCAACAGTATGATGTTCTCACTGGTATCCTGTTCGAAGGTGACCTCGCGGGATATCGATTTATATCCCTCTTCCTGCCTGACTTCCCTGTCATCAGTACCTCGTGCGAGGTCATGGATCACCGCGCCCCACTTCCCGAACAGTGCGATTAACTCCTGTACATCGATACGGGCGAGGTCACCAATCGTGCGGATCCCAAGGTTATGAAGTGTTTCACGGCTCTTCCTCCCTACCCCGGGAATCTTTCCGACCGGGAGGGGAAAAAGGAACTCAAAAACGCTGTCCGGCTCTACCACGGTGAGTCCATCCGGTTTCCGGTAGTCTGATGCAATTTTGGCAACGACTTTTGAGGGGCCGACCCCGATCGAGCAGGTGAGTCCTGTTTTATTCCGGATGGCTTCTTTTAAGGCAATTGCTGTTGCACGGGCAGCAGAATAGTTCCCTACCTGTGAGATATCGAGGTATGCCTCATCAATGCTCACCTGTTCAAATTGCAGAGAGGTGTCTTTTACGATCTCCATCACTTCATCCGATGCCTGGCTATACAGATTAAAATGGGGACGGACAAATACGCCCCCCGGGCAGAGCAGGAAGGCCTTTGAAATGGGCATCGCAGAAACAATACCAAAGACCCGTGCCTCGTAGGAGGCGGTGCAGACCACTCCACGACCTTTTCCTTCTTTCGGGTCCGCTCCGACAATAACCGGACGCCCTCTGATCTCCGGGTGTTCCCTCATCTCGACTGCCGCAAAAAAAGCGTCCATGTCGACATGGAGGATAATCCGCATTCCTGGTCCGGTTACCGCATTCAGGAGAGGCATGGTCATTCAGCTGGCGATCGTATCCTGGGATCTCACAGGAGACCGGGACCGTATCGTTGGTGTTTTTATCTGTCCGGAATCCCCTGGACCAGGAGTATTTCTATGAATAAATTCTTCAGCATCGTCAATAAACCCGTGGTCGTGCAAACTGTGAATGGGCCGGATATCCATAAAACCCGGCCCCTTTCCCAGGCTACCTCAGGATACCGGGTCAGGGACAAGGAACGGGGCATGCAAAAATTCTCATGGACCGCCGGTGTCACCCGCACCACCTGGTGTTCCGGTTCATCCGGGGCCCGGGTGCTGCACTCAGCCTGTACTATTCTGTTCCAATGACTGGGGGGCGCACTGCATGCAGACTGGGGGCCGAATTATCCATCATCATCATTTTTCCAAAAAAAACCGGGACTGACCTTTTCTTACGTAGCAATGATGAATTCTTCTGGTGAAAACACCGGAATTTCCCGGATCTGCATAATATATCCGGATGGTGACCTATTGTTTGTAGAAAAGAGGGGGGTGATATGCACATCCAGGTGGAAGGATGGTTTTGCCGTGAGATAGTTCTCCGAACCCGTTGTGACCCTGAGTTTCACCCCTTCACCATGGGATAACATCTCACGCTGCCCGGAATGGAGAATGTTCCCGGTGAACAGGTTATACCGGTCCCTTTCGGTGCCCGGAAACCCGAGTTTCCTGCACGGATGATTTACTTCCAGGAGACCGCCTTTCTCATCGAATATTGCGATTGCTATCGGGGAATGTTCGAAGATCCCCCTGAATTTAATCTCGCTCTGCAGGCGTGCCTCTTCTGCTGTCCGGACTCTGCTGATATCCCGTATTGACTCAATTGCCCCGGCAATATCCCCCCGTTCGTCAAACAGCGGGGTGGCAATCCCCCAGAGGGTTTTCCTGCCCGATGGCAGGATGACGGTACATTCCGCAATCAGTGCGGCCCCTTTCCGTTTAACCCCGGTATAGCCACAGTTCATCACTTCCTCATTGGTAGCAAAAATTAGGTTAATCAGCAATGGTCGTGGGCTACCGTAAAAGGCGATGGAGTAGTCGGTTTCATTTCGGCCAAGGATCTGCTGTTCAGGGACCCCGGTGAGATCTTCCATGGCCCTGTTCCAGGCGATAACATTACCACCCCGGTCAATTGCCAGCGTCGCATCGGGAAGAGAACTGATAATATCGGAAAGTCTCCGGATTGACTCCCTGAGAAAATTTTCGGCGTTTTTCCGCGCTATTGCCTGTGTAATCATATTCTCCAGTTCGGCAAACTCAACCGTCGGGTCTCCACCTTTCTGCAGGTAAAAATCAGCCCCGTTATTCAGTGCCTCGATGACTACCTGCTCTGTTGACCGGCCGGTGAACATAATAAAAGGGGTATCATTTCCCGATGCGCGCAGGTACTTAAGGAGTTCTATCCCATCCATGTCCGGCATCTGGAAATCCGAGACAATCGCATCGTAATTTCGCGTACTCAACAGTTTGATGGCAGCGGATGCTGATACCGCTGTATGGATCAGGATTGTCCCCTTTTTTGTTAAGTACTCCCTCGTTACCCTAAGCAGTTGATAGTCATCTTCAATCAGGAGGACAGAGATCATTCTCGAATATCCCGGTTACTTGTTTACCCTTTAAAGGTACCTGGACCTGGAACTCCCGGACTCATCAGGTACAGTCCCTATCCTTGTTGATGAGCTTACGATTAAAAAAACCTGTTGAATTGTAAATCAGTCATCTGCATCAACGGTAAGACCAACTTCAAATCAAAGGTTACCCCTGGATCGGATAGCGGTTGCGTCACCGGGAATGTTATATCACGGGTGATTCGTCTTCGTGCGATAGCCAGTCCTCGATGCTCCCGATATCAGCGGATGAGAGGCCGGACAGTTCGTATACGATCGCGTCGATCTCCTCATCGCAGCGATTGACCCGCTCACCGATCACGGTGGTCCTCCCCTCTCTGTCCGCCGCGTCCCATGCGTTACCGAGTGCTCGTCGCTTCTCCACGAGGTCGGATAATTGAATGAATTGCCCGTTATCGAAACCATTATCAGTTTCCGGGACCGGAATGGGAAACCCCATGAGATGTCGGAGGAGGTACCCGTTCATACCTTTTTTACGGGCTGATGAAATGATATAGAATTTTGCAAGGCGTGAATTCAATATGCCGGCTAATGCAGGATCGTTGCAAG
>CAIJED010000154.1 GCA_903819595.1 uncultured Methanomicrobiales archaeon
CGAAATCAAATGGTCCCTGGTATTGTACACGCTCTCCCCGTCGCAGCTGCTCCTTTTGTTCATTGTTAATATTCGGGTCAGCAAAAAGGGAGAAGTTTTGGACCGCCTGCATATCCTCGATGCCGAACAGTTTGAGGCAGGCCGGGTTGACGTGCAACAGTGTGCCAACAGCATCATACAGCTCAATGGCAATTGGTGACTGGTCATAAATTGTATGGTACCGCTTCTCGCTCTCCCGCAGGGCTTCTTCCGCCAGTTTACGTTCTGTGATGTCAACACCCTGGGCGATTGTCGAGATTATCCTGCCATTCGTATCCCGGATGTTTGCCGAATTCCAGATTACAGTCCGGATACTGCCGTCTTTGACAAGGATCGGGATCTCAACAGCCTCCCACCGTTCCCCCCGGAGGGTCTTTTTGATCTGAATAAGTGATGTCTCCCTGCTTTCTTCCGGGAACAGGATATGAAGCGGCTGCCCGATGACTTCCTGCTCAACCCTGGATGTCAGTTCCTCGAACGCATGGTTGAACCGGGTGATCACAAACGCAGGGTCCCATACGATGATCGGGGCATGGGCATAATCAAACAGGTTGTTAAGATATTCATTGGTCTCCCGGAGCGACTCTTCCGCCTGTTTGCGCCGGGTGATGTCTTTTGCAAAACAGCAGCAGTACTGTTTGTCCTTGAACTCAAGGTAATTAAGGACCATTTCGACAGGGACTTCATTCCCCTTTCGTGTCATCATTACGGTCTCTAACGTGTAATTCCGGTCCAGTTTTATAGACTCCCAGATCTCATCCCACGGAAATGAGAACGCCCCTCCAATGATGTCCTGAATTTTTTTCGTACTCATATCGCGGTACCGGTAACCCAGCACATCCTGGGTTTCCCGGTTCATGTACACAAACCGGCCTTCGCGATTGATCCACGCAATCATATACGTGACTTTATCCATTGCAAACTGGGTAAACTGGAGCTGGAAATGGGTTTTCTCATGGCTGGCGATCTCATCATAGATCTGACGGTTTAAGTCATGGACCTCTGCCTCACGCTCCCGTACCAGGCCCTCCCTCTCTTCTGCACCCTTCCTGACCTGTTCTTCGATTATTTTAATTTCTGTAATGTCACTACCGGTACCCATGTACTCTTCGGCCTGCTCATGCCGGCCAGGTAAAATCCGAAATTTCCACCGCTGCCAGCGGGAATCACCACGGGACGTGACCACTTTGAATTCCAGGGATGCTACCGGATGGGCGGAGTCCAGCGAAATTAAGCATTTTTTGATCTTTTGGTACTCGCTTTCAGGGACCGTTGGCCGCCACCGATGACCGATAAGATCTGCCTTGGCTTTGTGCAGAAGGTCACTGTAAGCCCGGTTAACATAGGTGAACTTGCCGTCCGGTGTAAACCTGCAGATGTATTCTGTCATGTCCAGTTCGCTCAGCGGGTCATCCCTGTCGTCATCCGTGTGATTAGAATACCTGGTACCCGCCGAAATGTCGGCAATGAGGGCGACACCCGAGTCCCCGCTCTCGAAAAAGACCGGTTGAATGGCGATGGTGCATGGCTGGGAACGATCGGTGAGTGCCAGTTCTGCATGAATCCTGCTCTCTTTACCTTTCAGGCCTTCCCGGATTAACCGGGGTAATTCAGGATGTGCCCCGAGGAAACAAGGCAGTTGCCCGGTGTTTTTACCAACGAGGTCCTGCGTTGTGACCTGCAGGAATTCCCGGAAGGTCTCATTCATATCCGCAACCGTCTCCCCTTTAGAAAATACAATCACCCCGTTGTTCGAGAGTTTCAGTACCGCATCAACGGGTAATTTATTTGCAAGCCAATAGATTTTGGCAGGCCCGATCTGTTTTAAGGCGACCCTGCCCTGCATCCTGAGCAGTTTTAAGTTGTTTGCGACAGCATTGCGATTCATCCCAAGCAGTTCAGAAATACTTATTATCGTTAGTCCTTCCGGATTTTCTGCTAATAACGCACGAATACTGGAAATCTCGCCAGGGATTTTTTTTACTGCCATTACTACAGGTATAACCCGCTGTATATTGTTTAACTTTTCCATGTGCCGTGCGTTAACGAGAAGCGTATGTGTGTCTTTATCGATAAACGGTGTCTATTCATCTTTACATACATCTCATGGCGGGGGGGCACCTGTAAACCGTTGACGAAATCATTCCCCTGCACGGCTAAGGAGGGAGATTGAATTGAGCTTTTTGGATCCGATAAGGAACGGGAATATGAGGAAAATCAGGAAGGGACTCAGGAAAAAAGTCAGCAGAGCCACGATAAATGCTCCGCCTGTGGATGGAACGGGTACTGACCCCGGAGGGGAGGATATCTCACCCAGGACATGGATTTTATTCTATCTTATCTGCCTTGTTGCAATTCTCTGGGCGACGTTCCTCCTTGTCCGGGAGGAGATGATCTGGTTAAGTTTTGCACTGGTTATTATTGCTGCCGGCAGCGGGATGTTCCTGTTTATCCACAATATAAAAATACGGACCGGGTTTTTCTTCTATCTTATCTGTCTGGTGGCAATTCTCTGGGCAGCATTCCTCCTTCTCCGGGAGGAGATGGTCTGGGTCAGTATGTTCCACTTCCTCGTTTCGGCAGGCATGGTAATTTTTGCATATTTCCTTGGCGAACATCACCACCGAACACTACCCGGTACCAGCCAGGATTCCGGACTGATTGCCAATCCCGGTAATCCTTCTCATAAATCAGCCAAAAAAACGAGCATCCCAATGGACCGTGAGGTGGTATAGAATATGCCAGACGTTTATTTTGGGTTTGATGTGCACCAGACCCCAGGGGTTGGTGCGAGGGGTGATGATATAAATGGCAGATTCTGATCGAACCAATGAGACCAAAAGGCCAGGGCCGAGGCCCGGAACAGCTCGGAACATGAAGAAACAGAAACGTGAACAAGAGACAATTGGACCTAAAAGGGATGAGATTACCGTGAATACAAACGAGATGGAAATCCTGCTGCAGAATGCATTTAACGGGGATTCTGATGCACAAGATAAAATAAGAACCCAGTTTATCAATGTGAACAATTTTCTCGGGGAGGCCGTGCCGGTCCTTACCAGGATGGCGGCAAATGACCACACCACAAAAATTGAGGGACATTACGAGGGGCTTGCCGCTGATGCAGCAGCTGGAGTGAACCTGGTCCGGGAGCGGGTCAATCATATCGCAAGCTCTATTATCAAAATCAGTGAGGGCGATCTCAGCGAATATGAAGAGTATAAAGAAATTGGACGACGTTCAGAGAATGATAAGCTCGTCCCCGCATTCGTCCAATGCCTCGGTGCAATCAGGGGATTGACCACCGACGCCAACATGCTCTCAAAGGCAGCCGTCGAAGGAAAACTCGATACACGCGCTGATGCGACAAAACACCAGGGGGATTACCGGAAGATCGTTGAAGGTGTGAATAGAACCCTCGACGCTGTCATCGGACCACTCAATGTCGCGGCCGAGTACGTTGACCGCATCAGCAAGGGTGAGATCCCATCGAAGATCACCGACAAGTACAACGGGGACTTCAACGAGATCAAGAACAACTTAAACAACTGCATCGACGCCATCAACGGTCTCGTTGCTGACGCAGGGATGCTCGAAAAGGCTGCCGTCGAAGGGAAACTTGAGACCCGGGCAGATGCAACCAAACACCAGGGCGACTATAAAAAGATCGTTGTCGGTGTGAATAACTGCCTCGACTCAGTTATCGGGCCGCTCAATGTGGCAGCTGACTACGTGGAAAAGATCAGCAATGGTGCAATCCCGCCAAAGATCACTGATCCCTACAACGGGGACTTCAATATCATTAAAAATAACTTAAACAATTGTATCGACAACATCAACGCCCTTGTCGTTGATGCCCACATGCTTGAAAAGGCTGCAGTGGAAGGGAAACTTGAAACACGGGCAGATGCAACAAAACACCTGGGCGACTACAAGAAGATCGTTGTCGGTGTGAATAGCTGCCTCGACTCAGTTATCGGGCCGCTCAATGTGGCAGCTGACTACGTGGAAAAAATCAGCAGGGGTGCAATCCCGGCTAAAATCACTGACCCGTACAACGGGGACTTCAATATCATTAAAAATAATTTAAACGCCTGCATCGACGCGATCAACGGGCTCGTCGCTGATGCCAACCTGCTTGCAAAGGCTGCCGTCGAAGGAAAACTCGATACCAGGGCGGATGCAACAAAACACCTGGGCGATTACCGCAAGATTGTACAGGGTGTCGACGATTGCCTCGATGCGGTCATCGGACCACTCAATGTTGCCGCCGAGTACGTCGACCGTATCA
>CAIJED010000155.1 GCA_903819595.1 uncultured Methanomicrobiales archaeon
CTGCGTAACTCCTCGATAAATAAAAGCAATCAAGGGGGAAACGCGAGTATGAGACGATGCCCCGGCAAATAGTCCCTTGGACGAAAGCATTCGGTGAAAAAGTAAAAGATGCATGAAGGGACTGCATTCAGCGGGCTGATACTGAATTCATAGGACACTGGAGATAACCGGTTTGAATGCCGGTTTCTTGTCCCATCTATGTATCCTATTTCGGTATTTGGGCAATTCGCCACATACTTTTCGGGAAAGTGATCTCGAAACGTGCTCCTTTGCCCGGTGAACCCGTCTCCCTTATCGTAATGCCCGTAATGGAGAGGATTTCCCGGGAGAGGAATAAACCCAGCCCGGTGTTCTTCCCAAAACCCTTCTCAAAAATTTTCTCCTTCTCGTCAGCTGATATACCCTCACCATCATCTTCGCAGATAATGATATGTTCATCACCGGATTCCTGTCCAAAGAACCGTATCTCAGTGATCTTCCCACCGTACCGAACCGCATTATCCATCAAGTTGAAAAATACCTTTATGATCAGCGGATCGGCGAGCACTTCCGTTCCAGTAGTGATATTGTTTTTCACCGTGATTTTTCCAAGCGGGGTCTGCTTTGCCGCGCTGTCTACGATTGTGTAACAGTCCTGCCACACAGGGGCATTAACCCCGATGCTCTCATACTCTTTGGTGAACGCGATCATAGCGGAGATGCGCTTTGCAGCGTTTGAAACCTTCTGGAAATACTCAGTCAGTGTAGGATCAAGCTGCTTTTTTTCCAACATTGAAAGGTATCCCATCTGCACCGTGAGCTGGTTATTGATATCGTGTCGTGTGATGCTGGAGAGAAGATTGAGTTTTTTACTCGCCGCGTTGAGCGATATCTCTATTTTCTTCTGATCAGTGATATCGCGGATAATCCCGATCACCCCGACAATATCACCCTGTGTATTATAATGAGGACTGTAAATTCCTGATACCCACCCTGATTTTTTGGTCTGCAGGACATGGTAGGGCGTGTCGGGTGATTGGACGGTATCCCCGTTCAGAGCCTGTTGCAGCATAATATGCACATTCTGTTCCTTTAAATGTGGGAATAAATCGATGGCATTGTTCCCCAGTGCCTCTGACGCGGAGATACCGGTAAGGGATTCCATGAAGGAGTTCCAGACCAGATAGTTAAAATTCCGGTCATAGACAATAATCCCTTCCTGCGCATTGTGGATAATTTCCTTCGTAAATTGTTCGCTCGCCCGAAGTGCCTCCTCATTCTGTTTACGCTCAGTAATATCATGTCCGATACCCAAGACACCAATGAGTGTTCCCTTGTCATCAAATATTGGTGTCTTGATGGTCTCCAGCAGGACACGATGGCCACCATCTGCAAAAGTGATCCATTCCTCATTGATGATGGGCCTCCGTGCTGCCATCGCCTCACGATCATGCTCGCGGAAGGAATCAGCCAGTGTGCGATCTACAAAGTCGTAATCGGTTTTTCCGATAATGTCTATTTCCCGGGCACCAAAAAATCGTTCGAACCTTGCATTGCATGAAAGATAGACACCTTCTTTGTCTTTCAGCCAGATCAGGTCTGGGATAGACTTCACCAATGTCAACAGGCGGGCTTCACTGTTTCGCAACGCTTCTTCAGCCCGCTTGCGCTCGGTAACATCACGGACGACACTGATAAAATGAAGCCGGTCAGCAAGGGTAATGGTCTGGGCAGAAACCGATGCATTGAATAATTTTCCAGATTTGCAGCGTTCTATCAACTCGTACCGCTCCACCCGACCGTTCCTTCTCACTTGGTCAATTAAGATGTCCCGATCCTCTTTTCTGAGCCACATTCCAAGCTCAAGTGCACTCCTTCCAATCATCTCATCTCGGGAATACCCATATATTTGGGATGCGGCATCGTTCAATTCAATGAATATCCCGGTTTCCAAATCGCTAATCATGATCGCATCAGGGCTGGAAAGGAACGCTTTTGTGTACTTTTCCTGATTATAATGCAGTGCCTCCTCAATCTGCTTGGTTTCAGTAATATCCCTACCGACTGACTGATACTCCTTCAGGCTGCCATCTGCATAAAAGATCGCACGGTCACTCCATCTTTGCCACCGGGTGTTGCCGTCCGGCATAATAATCCGTTGATCCATCGTGATGAGGGGATGATTTATGTTGACAGATGCAAAGCACCGATTCACATTCTCTCTGTCATCCGGATGAATATCTGGATGGAACCGAGTGCCTATGATCTCCTCTTTATTCAACCCGAAATAGCGGCAGTATACCTCGTTCACAAAGACATGAGTCCCATCCGGAAGAAACCGGCAGATGAATTCGGTCTGATCCTCGACAACATTCCGGTATCGTGCTTCACTCTCACGAAGTTCTACCTCTGTTTTTTTCCAATCAGTGATATCCCGTATGGATTCAATAGCGCCGATACGGTTCCCGCGAATATCGAAAAGTGGTGATCCCGTTACCCATACATATGCCCCTTTTCCATCATACAACGCAGGGGTAAAGACTTCTGCAGAAAGGGTTGTGCCATCTCTTTTTACATACTCGTATCTCGCTCTTATCTTTGCATCGTCAAAATCGAGGAGATCCAGGAGTGCTTGGCGTCTCTCACCATAGAAGGGGATCATGCATGCGTGATCTCCCTTACCAATCATGTCATCCTTGTGGATACCCGTCATCTTCTCCATCGCAAGGTTCCACGCAATCACGGTCCCTTCTCGATCAATGACAAACGTCGCATCCGGTAAAAATTCAATGATGTCTGAAGTCCTTTTCTGTAATTCCGAGAGTTCCTCTTCTGTATCCCTCCGTTTTACTGCATAACGAATCTTGTTCGAAAGCTCGGCGAACTGTGCCTTTGGCTCGCCACCTTTCTGGAGATAAAAATCAGCACCCTCATTGAGTGCCTCAATAACCACCTCTTCACGTCCCTTACCAGTGAAGATGATGAACGGTGTAGTATTCCCTGATTTTTTAAGCTGCTTCAGGAACGCGATCCCATCTATCTCTGCCATCTGATAATCGGAAATGATAGCATCATACCGCTCCGTATTCAGAAGCGTGAGTGCCTCTTCTGCGGAAGTAAGTGTATCGACTGTAAACACTCCCTCTCTCTCAAGGAACATCTTGCCGAGCTCCAGAAGGCCGGGTTCGTCATCGACATAGAGTACCCGGAGTGACTCTGTCATTATTCATCCTTCTCTGTATGAGACGACATACCTTTCGGCATTGAGATCCCAACTCACTCAAAGCAGGCTGGGTCAAAACTAATGACCTATTTTGCGAAAGCGACTTCCATAAATACTAACAAGTATTAC
>CAIJED010000156.1 GCA_903819595.1 uncultured Methanomicrobiales archaeon
GAATCGCCCTTGGTGAAGCCCTCTCACAAGCAAACGGCGATGACCGGGTACCAAGTACCAAAGGTACCTTCTGAATAAACACAAAATTATACCAGATATCTTCCTTTTTAAGACAATTAAAATATAAAAACAGTTGCCACCTTGATTTAATACATTACCGGATGAACCGGTCTTCCTGATTAGAGAAAGGGGGAATATTATGCCGACTTTGCAGCCAGCTCTACATCCTCTTCCTTGATCGTCTTGCGTCCTGCGTGGAGCGCGAGCCTGTTTGCCTCTTTTGTCAGGTGTGCAATGTATGCCTCTGACTTGGCAACAAGTGCGGCAGCGGCATCGCTACCTACTCTCTCTGCTCCATTTTTCTTTGCAATCCTTACAACTGCAGCAATAGGTAAATCTGCCATTGTATTACCTCAGACAAAAGTGTATGAGCAAATACTTAAACGTTTCGTGAATATTGACCAATTATTTGGAGATTATGCTATCAGGGGCATCTATGACGTGATATTAGTTTCTCATTGCATCAGATGAATGTCCTGATAAAAACATCTGATAATGGATGAATATCCAAATAAAAGGTATAATGAAGGTTTTATTATTTAGAGAGAGAATCTGCAAGCAATATCGCATTGCGGTAATCTGGAGATGCGCGCGAAGTATCTACAAAAATTCTATCGATATTTACTACCGGTGCACCATGGCCGTAACCGGCACCAAGGAACGTTAAGGTTCGGAACATCAGGTTCCCGGTGATTCCATCCGGGGCGATAATCACTCCTGCGTCAGAAATCGCATCTTCAATGAGGATCTCATAATGAATTTCCCCGGTAAGTCGGGCAACAAGTTCAGCGTCGGCCATACTCTGGTCAACTCTGCTGTGACGCCCTACATCACCAAGCCTTCCTCCGGAGAGGATTGCAACCCGTGTTGACAGGCCGAATTTTTCTGCAATCTCCTTACCTTTCTTGACCAATGCGATTTTTTCCGTCACCGACCAGCCTTCATCCACCCCAACCGGTGCAAGCAGGAATTTTTTCCCACCCGCAGTCTCGAGGAGTGCAATGCGTTCCAGGTGATCGACACCGGCTGCTGTTTTTAGTGCACTGAGTGTTGTATTGGCAGGTAGTGTGCCTCTGACCGCCGCCCTGATGGTCCCATCCATGAGATCTTTTACCAGATCCTGTTCCGGGAAAGAGGCTGTATGAATTGCGAATTTACTGGTCTTGTGACCAATGGTACCCGGTTCACAATATAGGGTGACATGGCTGCTAATTCCGGAATTAATCACACTGGATATGACTTTTTCAATATCCTCCCCAATCCCTATTCCTATCTTCTTCATCCACGGTCACCCTGGCCCGGTAAAGAGCTGCATGATGCCGCTTTTTGAGAAGTCGAAGACCCGTGACTCCTGGTCTTCGTACGTAATTTTCAAGTCATTCGTTGTATCGACCTTCCCTATGACCTTCGCTGTCAATCCGACAGCTGAAAACTTCGAACAGACTTCATCTGCATTTTTACTCTCCACAGTCAGTATGAAGCCCATGCCGGGATACATCCGTACCCATTGTTCAAAGGAGATATGGTTCTCTTCCAGGTCCGGGTGCGGTATTTTTGCGAGGTCGATTGTTGCACCTTTGTTACTCACTTCGAGGAGCATGCCAAGCGTCCCGATTACACCGGGGTTACTGATATCTTTCCCGGCGGTGAGAAGGTGGGCTTTCCCCAGCTGTTCAAGGAGTTGTATCTGTGCCCGCACATACGATGCAGATTTCATCGTCACCGAGTCCCAGTTGAGGAAACAGGCAGGGTGTACCCTGCCACTCAGGTCGATGGCTGCAATAACCAGGTCCCCGTCCTGTGCGGTATGCGAGTAAATGACAGAATCAACGTCTGCCACCCCGATGATTGCCACGTCAATAACGCTGTACGGGGTATCAGGGTGAAGGTGCCCCCCGACAATCGGCACGCCAAACTGGGCCGATGCATCATGCATCCCATTGATCACCTGGTTCCTGATGGAATTATCAGAAATTGAGAATACATCGACCATGGCAACAGGCCTGCCACCCATTGCAGCGATATCGTGGATATTAACAAGGACCGAGCAGTAACCGGCCCAGTAAGGGTCGGCTTCCATCAGCTTGCTCCATATCCCGTCTGCTGCAAGAAGAAGCACTTCTTCCCCATGTCGTATGACTGCTGCGTCCTCGCCAAACGAGGCCATTACGTCAGGGGTATCGATCCGGATCGCCTTGACCATCTCACCGATGGCGTGCTTCCGTTTCACTCCTTCATAGTCCCTGACAACACTTGCGATCTTTTCTGTGGAGCAATAAAATACCACGGTACCACCTTCTGTCCCGGAAATGTAGTATTGTACTTCAGTGTCATCAGACATAATTTATTTGATATACCGTCGAAGTTTCACCATGGACTGGACAGAGAAATACCGGCCTGCTCATCTTGCCGATATTGTTGGGAATGGTACTGCTGTCCACCAGATGCTGGACTGGGCACGTGGATGGAAACGCGGTAGAAAACCGCTTATCCTCTACGGGAAACCAGGTATCGGCAAGACCTCTGCCGCCTACGCCCTGGCAAATGATATGCAGTGGGAGGTGATGGAACTCAATGCAAGTGACCAGCGGACAAAAGCGGTCATAGAACGTGTTGCAGGCGCAGGGACTACTTCCGGCAGTCTTTCGGGGGCGGCAAGGAGGCTCGTTGTCCTTGATGAAGCGGATAACCTGCAGGGCACTGCCGATAAAGGTGGGGCACGGGCAATCCTTGATATTATTCGGGACGCACGACAACCCATCATCCTCATCGCAAATGACCTGTACGGGCTGGCTGCAGACCTTCGGTCTTCGTGTGACCCGGTCCAGTTTAAGGCCCTGCCCGCGCGGTCCCTTGCCCCTCATTTGAAATTCATCTGTTCCGCGGAGAAAGTGCACTGCAATGACCAGGTCTTAAAAGAAATTGCCGAAAACTCCGCAGGAGACATGAGGGCCGCAGTCACGATGCTGTACGCAGCATCCATCGGAAAGGAAAGTATCAGCGGATCTGATATCCGTACCGCCAGAAAAGATGGACGGGCGAGTATATTCCAGCTCATCCCCGCAGTACTTGGCAGGACGACGGATGATGACCTGATCCGGATGGCCTACGAGATCGATGAAACGCCCGATGTCATCGAACAGTGGATCGAGGCAAACCTTGTTGCTATCAGGACCCGCGAAGATGCAGCACTTGCCTATCGCTACCTCTCACGTGCTGACGAATATATCGGGTACACGTACCGTCAGCAATATTATACACTCTGGCGCTATGCCACGGTCACCATGTTGCTGGGCACCAACATCGCATCAGGGGGCCATGGAATCCACGAGAGGATATCATCCCCACGCAGGTGGCAGAAAATGGCTTCTTCGAGGCGGCAGAAAGGCATACGTGCAGCTCTGCTTGGAAAGTTGGGCGGATTTACGCACATGCCGCAGAAAACGGTCCGTGACGGGTACCTGAACCTGTTGTCAATCCTTGCAGAAAAGGACCCACTTATTTTTGCCAGGGTACTTGACCTCGATGCAGACCAGCTCGCCCTTTTTATCAATGACCGGGTGAAGGCGGCAGTAATAACAAAGCAGGTTGCAGCCGAAAAACGAGAAGATGAGAAGAAAGAGAAGATAAAAGTTGCAAAAAAGCCGGCTGCAGCGGATCGGAAAAAACCGTCACCCGAAATTCTGCCGACGGAAGTGGCAGCCAAAATCACAGACCCAGTCCTTCCAGATGAGCAGGTGTCACCCCCACCTGCTCAACAGGAGAAAACATCAAAGGGTGGAGGACGGCAGTCAACCCTTTTCTGAACAGGGTTCCCGTTGGTAATAACGGTGCAGGACTACTCCGCATTCGATCCGGTCCCCACCGTCACCGTAACACTCGAAGCCCAGATGGTACACGATGAGATCACAGTTGAGACACCGGGCGAGTTGTTTCATCGGGGGTACCATTTCCTCAGCAGGCCTGATGGCAAAGATGACATCTGCCCCCTGATATTTTTTCAGATCTGGTGAAAATACATCATCACAGGTAAAACAGACACCGGCGGGGGGTGCCTGCGGCGTGATATCAGTGCATCGGCAAAAATTTCCTGCAGATACAATATATTCAGCCGCAAAAAAATTATGGCCAACGCCAATCTCGACCGGACTGCTGTAATGCTCCGCAATATATCTGCCAACACACTGCTCAATATGTTTATACCCGCTCATTCCAGTATAGTATGGGAATGGACGTCCATATTTTTTGGGATCATCGTGCACCGGAAGGCCTTGCCAGATCAGTCAGCCGGTCGGTCACCGCAATCGCCGGCCTGACGGTGGACGTCCACGATAGTCCTCTGGCCCTGAATGGGTATAATGGTCAGAGGAGACAGATCGATGCCGGGGTGGTACTTGATAATCTGGGGACCCTGATGCGCCGCCAGCGTATCCAGGGACCGGTGCTCCTTGTTGTCGGTCAGGACCTCTTTGCGACAGGGCTTGATTTTGTGTTCGGTCTCGCTCGCCCTCAGACACGGGCATCGATCGTTTCCAGTGTCCGCCTCAGCAACGAATATTACGGTCGCCATCCTTGCGATGAAGACCTCGTAGAGCGCCTTGCAAAAGAAGGTTCTCACGAATTGGGTCATATTTATGGACTTAGTCATTGTAACAATCACGAGTGCATTATGTTCAACCCTCATTCGCTCGATGAACTTGACGGGAAAAAGAAAGAGTTCTGCCAGGTGTGTTCAGCTGCGATCGAGACCGGAAAATCTGCCATCTCCCAAAGGATAACTTTGGATGTACTTCGCTAACATGGTGGCGTCCGGTCAACATACCCGGATTATGGGCAACCCGGGTATTGATTATCGAAAATCCCAATTAATATATCGATACCATACGAAAATGTTCTCCCGGGAAAATCCTGGCCATAACCTGATACAATTGGATTTTAAATAATTGTTCTCCTGATTATTTAGCAACTTTGAACTGTTGCGGGTGTTGGTGTCTCATCACCCGGTCGGTGATAACGTCTCGAAAGGTCCGCCCATTCCTGGCCTTGGTATCATAGGATAAGAAACCCGGGGCTGGACCAGGATAATCGGTGATGAAAAACTGCAAAATTATTTTTAAAGAACCGAATACGGTGACTTGAAAAGACACAGCAAAAAAGAAAAGTTCAGCCGAACAGGGCGCCAAGCCCTGCCATGCCACTCTCTTCTTCTTCTTTCTTATCTTCTTTAACTTCCTCATGTGCGGCTGCTGGTGCTGCACCTGCGGCTGCGGGCGCTGCAGCAACAGATACCTGTGCTACTGCTGCCTTGCTGATTGCATCATCGATATCAACACCATCAAGTGCTGCAACGAGTGCCTTTACACGGGATTCGTCCACGGCGATACCTGAGGCAGTAAGGACTGCCTTTACGCTGTCTTCCTTTACCGGCTTTCCAGCCTTGTGCAGGAGAAGTGCTGCATAGATATATTCCATCTCAATTCACCTTTAGAATTATTTTCCCTCTGTTTTACCTTTGAGGGCTACGGTTTCTCTAAACGCCTTACCAATAATCGCATCAATGATATCTTTCTCGTAGATGCTTGCCTCGATTCCAAGAGCACGTGCTTCACGCGCGGCCTTTGTGATGATCGGCACAATCGTTTCTTTCGTCGGAATGCCTGCGTTCAACGAGAGGTTGAATGCCTGCTGTCCCGCAAGGGCGATCTGTGCAAAGATCTTATCTTCATCAATGGCCAGCACTGAAGGCTCGTACAAGTCCCCTTCAAAGTATGCTACCTGGAGGAGGAGACCAATGTCCATCGGCTTGATATCAAGTTTCGCAAGGATCTCAGCCTGTTTCCGGGTGACGGCCTGGCCTTTCTTGACGATCGTCTTCGTCTCTCGGATCTTGACCTTACCGGCTTCAATTGCTGCGGGAATGCCTGCCTGCTGGAGCTCACCCACAATGGGACCTGGTTTGAAGCTCGTCGGACCTTTCTCAACAATAATGTCCTCGGGTGCAATCTCACCGGCTTTGGCCGCCATCTTGGTCTTGGTCTTCTCGAGTGTCTTGAAGAGCTTGAACGGGTTCTCATTGGTGAAGATCAATGCCGAGTGACCGGAGATATACTTTGAAACAACGGACTTATCGCCGCCGATTTCCTCAAACGCGTGTTTGATAAGTGTATTCCGGGTCATCTTGATCGTCGCGGTACCACGGAGGTTCCTGCGGATCTGCTGGACCTGCGTTGCAGGAATACCATACATATCCACAAGGCCGACCAGGGAAAATTCCCCGGAATGCTTCTTGATCTCCTCGACTTCTTTCTTCTTCCATGCCGGGAGGTGGTGCGTATACAATGCCATTTAAACCAGCCTCACTGCCGGACCCATGGTTGTCTTCACGTATACCGATCGGACGTTCATCGTTCCCTGGTCAAGAACCGCCTCGATTCTTTTCATGACGGCATCGATATTCTCGGCGACCTGTTCCTCTGACATCTTGGTCGTACCGACCTTGACGGAGAGGACTTTCTTGTCCTTGGTCCTGATCTTCACGGAATTCCGGAGCCGCTCAACGATGGGCTTGATGTCCATTCCCATGGTAATCGGTGTCGGCATCCGTCCACGCGGACCTAACCGCGGACCTAAGAAACGCCCGACCAGTGGCATGACAGCTGTTTCAGCAAGGAAAAACCGGTACTGTCCGGCGAGCTTCCTTGCTTCACGCGGCTCTCCACCAAGCCGTTCAATCTCTTCAGGGCCGATAATCAGGTCCACACCTGCCTCTTTGGCCTGCGTGGTGATGTCACCCTTCCCGAGTACCACTACACCGACCGGTTTGCCGATGCCGTGGGGGAGAAGGATTGTCTCATCAATACGATTTTTCGGCTGCGCCATATCGATATTCTTGAGATTGATGGTAATATCTACACTCTCAGAGAACTTACGTTCAGGCGCTTTCTCTTTTGCCGCTTTCACGGCCTCAATAATTTTGGCCCTTTCTACCATCTGATTCCTCCATAGTCCGCGACCGTGTACGAAATGTATTCGCCACGATCTCCTATGGTTTCGCACATCTATTCAGCGAGAACCTTGTCATAGGCGCCGGAATCAATCGCTGCAAAAACCTCTTTCGGTTTCTTGCCGTCCACGTTGACTCCCATGCTGACGCATGTACCGACAACTTCCTTGACTGCATTCTTGATGTCATAGGAGAGCATGTCGTCATGCTTCATCTTGGCGATTCTGACAGCGGCCTCGAGCGACAAATTCCCAACCACAATTGTGTTGGGTTCGGCAGAACCCTTCTCGATATTGGCCTCTTTCTTGATGAGTGCCGTCGTCGGTGGAATACCCACCGTGACTGTGAAGTTCTTCTTTTCGTCAACCTGGATCGTTACAGGCACCTGCATTCCGTTGAATGAAGATGTCTTCTTGTTGATCTCGTCGACTACTGCCTTCACATTTATACCGAGGGGTCCCAGTGCCGGTCCAATCGGTGGACCTGCAGTTGCCTTGCCGCCGGGTACCAATACCTCGACCACTTCTGCCATAGTAGTATCACCATGCCGTCCCGTAAGGGTACGAACCTGGGTGTAGTAACGTTACCCTCCACGAACTTAAACATGTGGGAAGGTGAAAAAAAGTTAACTTTTATTAGCGGTCTTCCCCTTTATCAATCACGCGGACATTATCGCCCCTGACCGTGATTGGAATGGGCAGCACACTTTCGTAGAGTTCAACAGTAATCTCTTCTTTTCCGGTATCAATCCGCTTTACGACCGCCTTTTCTCCCTTGAACGGCCCGGCTATCATCTCGACGATGGTACCTTCAGATATGCCGCTGACGACAGGCTTAGGCACCAGGAAGTGTGCGACCTCCGCGAGTGAGGTCTCACCACGAAGAACGACGCGCGCGTGTGGGACCTTCTCTACCAGTTGTTCCACGCGGTTCATCTGCTCGGATGTCTCAATGAGGACATAGCCCTTGAGTTCATGAGGCACGATGATCGCGAGAACTTTTACATCCGAGTCACCGTTGTCGATTACCTTCTTAATATTGTCAGCAACCGTCCTTTCCTGCTTTGAGGTTGTCTTAATGGCAAAAATACGGTTGGTCTGTTCAGGCATATTCATCAGCTGGGGACGATGAGGAATAGTTCGTAAATGATAAATCCGATGATACCTACGAGGGCGACACCTGCTGCAGCGACAAGGGCGATCTTCTGGAATTCTTCCCGGGTTGGAGTCCGGGCGAGCTTCAGGACACGGAGGTACTTACGCAGCAGTTCCTCGTGAAAATCAATTTTCATATTGGGTTTTGGTAATTCCATGGTTGATCACTTCAGGAAGTCTATTTCAAATTGCTTCTGAACTTTTGGGTTATTTTTTTCATTCCTCCCATATATTTGTGGTGACCGTACTCCAGTCACCACGAGGAGGGTGCGCATTTTGTTCTGCATCTCCGGATCCACCTGTGCGCCCCAGATTATCCGGGCATTCGGGTCAATACGGTTGTACACTTCCTGCACGGCACCCTCAGCCTCGGCCATCGTCATGTCCGGACCACCGACGACATTGACCAGCGCGGCATTCGCTCCGGATATATCAACGTCGAGCAATGGTGACCGTATTGCTTTTTTAACCGAGTCTGCAGCCTTATCTTCGCTGTCACTTTCGCCCATTCCGATCATGGCCACACCCCCGCGCTCCATGACCGTGCGCACATCGGCAAAGTCAAGGTTCACTAGGCCCGGCATCGTGATCAGTTCAGTGATCCCTTTTACCGCCCTCGTCAGGACTTCATCGGCGATCTTGAACGCCGCGTAAAGCGGAAGTTTCGGGACAACCTCAAGCAGCCGGTCGTTCGGCACGACAATGACCGTGTCTGCCACATCACGGAGCCGCTCCAGCCCGGCTTCGGCATTCTCCATCCGGATGGATCCTTCAGCGGTGAAGGGGAGAGTCACCACGGCAATCGTAAGGGCACCTTCTTCACGTGCGGCTTTTGCGACAATGGGTGCACAACCCGTCCCGGTGCCACCGCCGAGACCCACCGTCAGAAAGACCATGTCACATCCGGCAACGGCACTCTTAATTTCCTGTTCGTTCTCGAGTGCCGCCTCTTCACCGATCTGTGGGATTGAGCCCGCCCCGAGACCGCGTGTCCGTTGCCGTCCAATCAGGATCCGGTGTTCGGCTCTCGTCCTCGAAAGGTGCTGGGCATCGGTATTGATTGCATACAGGTGGGCCCCGTGAATTCCCTCGTCCATCATGCGGCTGATCGTATTTGAGCCGCCGCCACCACACCCGATAACCGCTATCTCTGTACGTAACCCTTCCAGAATCTGGTCAAGTTCTGAATCGTCCTGTGAGACCTCGCGAGCGTCATCCCTCACCTTGTTCAGTGCCTCTTCTACGATTGACCTCATGTATACCTCTCCAACCCCGGGATGTGGATATCTTTCCTGCCAAAGACCTGGACCATATCGGGTGTAACTGTCCTGTCCCCGACACGTACTGCCTCTCCTCTCGCTAGCAGGCCAAACAAAGGACCCATTGGAACCCCGAGTTCGCGCGCCTTCCCGGGGTCCATTTTCTTTTTAAGGATGACCAGGTGATCTCCCTCTATTTCGGTCTCTTCGTTAATAATGATCATTGATACGCATAAGGTTATTAAATCATGTAGTTTTGTTTCCTCCGGGTCCTGTTCCGCAATGAATACCGGGAGGACAGGAGAGAATTTCGTTGATAGATGAACCAACGGGATTTTCATGATTTTTTCGAGAAACTTCTGTCCACCTGCCGTGAGGGCAGTTGAAAGGAGTTCGGGGTTGATTCTTAGGACAACGGGTTCCGCGACTGACTGCAACTGATGAATATGGATGATTGCTTCAGGGTCCAGTAATGCCGCCTCTGACCTGATGCGGAGATAATGGCCCCACGGCAAAGTGCCGATATCTGTCAGGTCATGTTCGGCAAGCCTCAAAATGCCCAGTTCCCTGACAATGCCCTCTATGTGGGAGAGGCTTTGTCTGTCCAGGGCTTTCCGATCGATGAAGGCGGCCACGGCCTTGCTTTGGGAGGCCATCATGGTGACCATTTCCTTGGTGATCCCGCCAATCTCCCGGGTATGGACCATATGACCAAACGCACCCTGTGTTGAGAGAGCAATTTCTGTCTGCCTCCGTGCATAATGTGTCCCACCAAACCCGATAAGGGGAATGGCGGACGAGGGAGATGCGAGGAGTACGCTCTCTGCAACCGCGAGGCCGGCCTGTTCATCATGCCATTCGGTTTCGGTGCTCCCGATCTCGACAAAAAAAGATGGATGACATAGCTCAGTCGGTCCATGATGTGTCACTTCGTAACAGGTGTCGTACCCGGGGGGAGCTCGGGCCCGTAAATTCCGGAGTACTGACTGCATCCATGCCGGGGCTGCCGGTGGAAGGGACATGGGTTTTCCACCAAGGTCCGCGCCACCGGGGTTTCCGGTCACATGCACTGTGAGCACAGGAACGGGGTGGACTGATGCATGACGCGAGAGAAAAATTACCAGGTCAGTATCGAGATCACGGTCGATACAGTCCTCAAAAATCAGGCGCCCCTCCACCTCGATATGGGTGTATTGTGGTGTTTGGGGCCTGGTGACTGAAATCTCATCCGGCAACCCGGATTGCAGAAGTTCGTAAATGTGCCGGTGGATGTTCTGCCCGGCAGGATCCGAACGTGAACTGACCAGGGTAATCTTCAAGGTGTGTGCCCTCCTCCCATGTTACCGGCATAAAACAGATCCCTGTAACAATAACAGTAAACCCTATGTAATGGTAACTGTACCATTGTTCGTTATGGATGAAGATATCATCAGTTCGGCATTTGAAAAAGAAGGAATCGGCCGCGAGATCAACTGTCCGGAGGCCTTTTTGATTGCAGAGAAATACCGCATCAACAAACATGAGATCGCAGCGTACTGCAACACGCATGGAGTAAAGATCAGGGGTTGCCAGCTGGGCTGCTTCAAATGAGTGTCTTTCTAAAAACAGTCCTCGTTGATGAGGCAATCGAAAAGATACAGGCAATAGCCCCCATACCGCGAACCGTACTGCTTCCATTGGAATCCGTATCAGGAAGAGTCCTTTCCGAAGATATCAGGGCAGATATTGATATCCCGGGGTTTGACCGTTCGGTTGTCGACGGCTACGCAGTAAGGTCTGCTGACACAACCGGGGCAGGTGAAGCAGTCCCGGCAATGCTCATGCTGACAGGCAGGATAAACATGGGTGAGCAGGCATCAGTCCAATCTTCTGAAAACGGCTCCTGTATCTATGTGCCTACCGGTGGTGAAGTACCCCCGGAATTCGACGCGGTGGCGATGATCGAGTATTGCGAGCGAATCGGGGAGACGGTGCTGGTAAAAAGGTCTCTCGCGCATGGTGAAAATGTCATCCTTTGCGGTGAAGACTTCCTTGCCGGTGAAACTGTGCTGAAATCCGGTCACCGTATCGGCCCCAGGGAAATGGGAGTCCTTGCGGCAACAGGTCACAGCATGGTGCCTGTGTTTGGCATTCCGAGAATTGGTATTGTGTCCACCGGAAATGAACTCGTACCGGTGACAATCGTCCCAACAGGCAGCAGGGTGAGGGACATCAACAGTTACCTCTGCAGTTCCTACGTTGAAGAGGCCGGGTGCGAACCTGTATTGTACGGTATAGTACCGGATGAACGCGATGAATTCCGGCGGGTGGTAGATTCGGCACTTACAGAATGTGACGCGGTCCTTATATCGGGCGGAAGTTCAAAAGATGAACGGGATATGACCGCATCTGTCATTGCGGAACATGGAGAAGTCCTTGTCCATGGTATTGCCATTGCCCCGGGAAAACCGACTATTATCGGGCACTCAGGTGGAGTACCGGTAATCGGCCTTCCAGGACATCCGGCTTCAACCTTAATCGTCCTTAAGGTCATAGTCAGGCATCTGCTCGACAGGATGACCGGCGACCAGTCAACGGGTCCTGCCCTGATAACAGGCAAGGCCCTTGAAAATATTCCGTCTTTAAAAGGGCGGGAGGAATATGTCCGGGTCGTAGTCACCGATCAGGGTGTAAAACCACTTTTTGGTAAGTCAGGCCTTCTTAATACGCTGGTGGGGAGCGATGGACTGGTAAAGGTACCGGTTGGAAGCGAGGGTGTGGAGGAAGGGGATCGGGTGGAGGTGATCCCATGGTAACACGCTACCTGAAACTCATTACACTCGAAGAAGCCCGTACGCTGATACGGACTTCATTTCCTCATAAGATATCGCACACCCGTGTTCCTATCGAGGAGTCTGTGGGCAGGATAACCGCAGGTCCAATATTTTCGAAATATTCTGTCCCGGGAGTACACCTTTCAGCGATGGATGGGATTGCCGTCCGGAGTGCCGATACCCGGAATGCAAGTGAACAGCACCCGGTGGTGCCCGGGGATGCCAGGCGGGTGAATACCGGGAACGTGGTCCCGGCCCCGTACGACACCGTAATCATGATTGAGGACGTTACGATCGATGGCGACCGGTTTATCATCCGGAAGGCCGCGCCACCCTGGCAGCATATCCGCCCGGCTGGCGAAGATATCGCGGAATCAGAGATGATCCTTCCCTCGATGCACCAGATCCGGCCCCATGAAATCGGAGCACTTGCTGCCTACGGAGTGACAGATATTGATGTAGTATCCCTGCGGGTAGGGCTTATTCCCACGGGGAGTGAGCTGGTCTTCCATGGTACACACCCGGCCCCAGGCCAGGTCGTGGAGAGCAACACGGTGATGGCCGCCGCCTGGCTTGAGACGCTGGGGGTCACCTGCACCCGATACCCGATTACCCCCGACAATCCTGATAAGATTCGGCAGATGATCAAACGTGGGACAACTGAGAATGACCTGGTCATCATATCGGCCGGATCATCTGCCGGAACCCGTGATTTCACTGCGGATATCATCCGGGAGTCCGGGGTGCTCCTTGCCCATGGCGTCGCGATGAAACCTGGCAAGCCCATCATCATCGGAAAAGTGGATGGGACTCCGGTCATCGGTATGCCCGGCTACCCCCTGTCAGCCTTAACGGTCATCCGTGAGATCATCATTCCATTCCTTTCTAACTTTGGAATTACCACTCCGCCAAAAGAGACATTGAATGCCCGGCTAACTACGAGCCTTCATTCAGAGGTGGGAACCGATGAGTTCGTGCTGTTATCCACCGGGAAAATCGGGCAGCAGTACGTTGCCACCCCGCAGTCCCGGGGGGCGGGTGTCCAGATGAGTGCAGTCCGGGCGAATGCATACCTGCGGATCCCCCGGAACCTCGAGGGTTACGAGGCCGGGTCAGAAGTTCCGGTAACGCTGATGGTGACCAGGGCCTTGGCAGATTCAGCCCTCCTTATTACGGGCAGCCATGATCCCGCCATCGATTATCTCACCGATATGTTGCAGAAACGTCATGTGGAAGTCCATTCCACGCATACCGGCAGCATGGGCGGTCTCCTGGCACTGATGAAAGGGGACTGCCATGCAGCTCCAATGCATCTACTCTGTGATTCCGGCGACTATAACACGTGTTTTCTAAAAAAGTATCTTCCCGGGGAGAACCTTGTCATCCTGACCGTCGCTGGCAGGGAACAGGGGATCGTCTCAAAAGATGGAATTACTATCGATGACCTCGTAGGACGACAATTCATTAACCGGCAGAAAGGGTCAGGTACACGAATCCTCCTGGATTATGAACTGAAGAAACGGATGATTGACCCGGCTTCAATACCCGGGTATCACCGTGAAGTGACTACGCATATCGCAGTCGCGCTTGCAGTAAAAACAGGGGAGGCAGATGCAGGGATGTGTGTATTTAGTGCTGCAAAAACACTCGGACTGAGATTTGTCCCGGTAGGGAACGAACGGTACGAGATCGTGACAAGGAAGGAACATCTGTCAGACCCACGGGTGGCAGCTTTGTTTGAAACGGTCGTTTCACCTGAATTCACCGCGACTCTTCAGCGTCTCGGGGGGTATGACACGACAGAGACGGGGCATCGTCGTTCATTACCCTGAAGACCGCATCATCCGGAGTGTTGCATTCAACTACCCCGGGAACTTCCCACGTGTGAATCCCGAATACTGGCTTCCCCATTTTTAATGCCGCGGCAATCTCAGAAAGAGTACCATAGGAGCCACCGATGGCGATAACTGCATCTGCGGACTGGACAAGTATGATGTTTCTCGCATGTCCGAGACCGGTCCTGATGACAACGTTACACCAGATGTTTTCCCCTGATATACCGGGGATAATTCCAACCGTCAGTCCTCCGCGTGCCTGTGCCCCTTTTGCAGCAGCCTCCATGACACCGCCAAGGCCGCCACAGAAGAGGATCAGGTGGTGATCAGCCAGGAGTCCGCCGACTTTCTCTGCTGCCTGGTACTCGTTATCACAACAGTCACCGGCACCAATCACTGCCACCTGTTTTATCTTATCCAATGCCGCCATCCCTGTTGATCACCAGCAGCCGCTGTTCGGTCATCTCCTCAATCGCGTACCGCGGGCCTTCGCGCCCGGTCCCTGACCCCCTGACGCCGCCATACGGCATCTGGTCTACGCGGAAGGATGGTATATCATTGATAATCACGCCCCCGACATTCATCTCTTCGAATGCCCGCATCACCCGGTTGATATTCTGGGTGAATATTCCAACCTGGAGGCCGTAATCGCTTGCATTTGCAATCTTTAGGGCTTCATCAAAATCATCATACGTTGTGAAGGAAATGACCGGTGCAAACACCTCCTCCCGGTTTACACGCATTGTTGGGGTCGTTTTTTCAAGGATGGTCGGGGCAAAAAGGCCATCTTCACAGGTACCTCCAAGTAGGATGACGGCTCCCTGGCTGACAGCTTCCAGAACTTTCTGATGGGCGTCCGTCGCCTTCACCCGATCAATCATCGGGCCTATGTCGGTGACCGGGTCCCGAGGGTCACCAGTTTTTAATGCCCTGGATGATGCCAGTATTTTCGCCACCGCCTCTTCGTACACGGGACGGTGGATGAGGACACGCTGCACGGAGATGCAGACCTGACCGGCATTCACGAATCCTCCGGTGGCGATTCTTGAAGCAGCCAGATCAAGGTTGGCATCTTCGTGGACGATCACTGCAGCATTCCCTCCCAGTTCGAGGCCCACCCGTTTGCGGCCGGCGATCTCTTTTAAGTGCCACCCAACCGCACAACTTCCGGTAAATGAGAGGAATGCGATTCTCGGGTCACGTACCATGATTTCTGCCCGTTCACCGGGACAGGGGACGACATTGATTGCAGCGGCCGGCGCCCCCGCAGCGAGTGCCATTTCACCGAGCAGGAGACTCGAAACGGGAGTCGCTGATGCAGGCTTCAGTATGATCGAATTGCCTGCTGCAATCGCCGGTGCCAGTTTATGACAGGCAAGGTTTAAAGGAAAATTGAACGGGACGATCCCGAGTACCGGGCCTACCGGGAACCGCATGAGGTAGCCGGTGCGGTGTTTCGTATCACTGCTCCAGTCGAGTGGCAGTATTTCACCGTATATCCGCCGCGACTCCTCAGCAGAAATCCGGACCGTCGTTTCAGCGCGGACCACCTCCGCTGTTGCGAATTTTTTTGTTTTTCCCCCTTCCATGATCATCGTTTGGATAAGTTCATCCGCCCGCCGGTGGATCTCATCCGCAAGCCGCTCTAATATGCCCGAACGTTCGGACGATGAGAGCCGCCTCATCGTTTCAAACCCGGTAACTGCTTCCCTGATCGCATCTTCCAGGTCGGAAGTCCCCGCCTGGCATACCCGCGCATACACTTCTCCGGTATACGGGAACGTCACATCCGCCACTTCTTCCGTATATCTTTTTTTCCCTCCGATGATAACAGGTAACGTCTCCATAATCGACCAATCCTTTAGTTTTCGCGCGGTACGCAAAATCTTCTTCCTCGTCTGCAGCAGGTTTGGGGTCCGCGTGAATCCATTATCTGCATCCGAAAGCATCCTTAAAAAATATACGGATCTGATCGTGCCTGCACAGGATTGGACTCAACACTTATAAGGAGAAGATCCCCTGCCGGGAAGTCCTCTTCCTGCAACATCAGGTGAATTATTTAGGCCGTAATCCGTACATATATCCGGGACTGAACCCTGGTTTTACACCATCTGGTTACTATTCCAGGTTTTTTTTTTGATGAAATGTATCAGGTGTTGAAAAACTACTTTGTGCTTGAAGGGTGAATAGTAATGAATATTCTCCCTGCTTCACCGCCAGCCGGGGGGACAATTGAGGGATGAAGGTTGAAGGAAGTAACCAGCAGTTATAATGCCCACGAGATTGAGGAGTCTGTCCAGCAGCGATGGCATGATGAAGATACCTTCTCGAAAGTCCAGTCGCTCCATGCAGGTGATCCGCCATTTTTCTTTGTCGATGGACCACCCTATACTACCGGTCATATTCATCTCGGTACTGCATGGAACAAGATTTTGAAGGACAGCATGCTCCGCTATCATCGGATGTGCGGGAGAGACGTGATCGCGAGGGCTGGATATGATATGCACGGACTCCCGATCGAGGTCCGGGTAGAACAGCAACTTGGGTTTTCTTCCAAGAAAGACATCGAGACCTTCGGGATTGAGAAGTTTATCGACCATTGCCGCGATTTTGCACAAAAAAACAAGGACGTAATGAGCGGCCAGTTTAAGAAATTAGGGATCTGGCTTGACTTTGATGACCCGTACCAGACCATCCAGCCCGAATATATCGAGGCCGCATGGTGGACTATCCAGCGGGCATCTGAACGCGGGATGCTCGAACGCGGGTTCCGCGTGGTAAACTGGTGCCCCCGTTGTGCGACGGCAATTGCAGACGCCGAAGTTGAATACTGGGAAGAAACAGACCCATCCATCTTCGTAAAATTTCCGCTGCAGGGAAAAACCGGGGAATCGCTCGTTATCTGGACCACGACGCCATGGACTCTCCCGGCCAACGTAGCGGTCGCTGTCAGCCCGGACCTCGTCTACGCCCGAGTCAAGGCAGTGAAGGGTGATCGCGAGGAGATACTCTGGATTGCATCTGAACTGGTGGAACCGGTCCTGAAAAAAGGTAAGTACCAGGACTATACCGTTATCGAAGAAAAACCGGGGAAAGACCTTGTCGGGATGACCTACGACTCTCCGCTCGCCACGCAGGTCCCGTTGCAGAAAGAGATGGTGCACAGGGTGGTCAGCGCAGATTTTGTGGCCAGGGAAAATACCGGGTTTGTGCATATCGCCCCGGGACATGGTTGGGACGATTACCTCCTTGGCCTGAAGGAAGGACTTGCCATCGTCTGTCCGGTCGATGCGACCGGGCACTTCACCAAAGAAGGAGGTGCATTTGAATGCATGTTTGTCAAGGACGCGGATGATGTTGTCTTAAAAGAACTCGGTGATTATCTCCTTGGAAAAGGCAGGGTTACCCACCGGTATGGCCACTGCTGGAGGTGCAAGACACCGATTATCTTCCGGGCAACATCGCAATGGTTCCTAAAAGCATCAGCAATGAGGGAGCGTATGCTCGAAGAAGTTGCCATTGTAAAATGGTACCCGGAATGGGCAGGAAGTGCCCGTTTCTACGACTGGATCAAGGAAGCTCGTGACTGGTGTATCTCACGCCAGCGGTACTGGGGTATTCCGATCCCGATCTGGGAATGCAGGAAATGCAGCCATATCCGCGTCTTTGGAACTTTTGCAGAACTTGAACGTGCGAGCGGAACTCCTCTACCAGACCCACACCGCCCGTATGTGGACAACGTGACGGTGCCGTGCAGTTGTGGCGGGACAATGCACCGCGTGGAGGATATCTTCGATGTCTGGTTTGATTCCGCCGTTGCGTCGTGGGCAACGCTGCGGTACCCGGGCCAAAAGAAAGCCTTTGACCAGGTATGGCCTGCGGATTTTATCGCGGAAGGCCAGGACCAGACACGTGGCTGGTTCTACTCACAACTAGGCGCCAGTACGATCGCCTTTGACTGCTCTCCGTACCGCAGTGTCCTCATGCATGGTTTTGCACTCGATTCGGAAGGCCGCAAAATGAGCAAGAGTCTTGGCAACGTGGTCACCCCTGAGGAAGTTGTTGCATCAATGGGTGTGGATGTCCTGAGGTTGTATGTCCTTTCCTCGAGTGCGCCATGGGACGACCTTAAATTCAACTGGGACAGCATAAAAACGGTAAACAGGACAATGAACATCTTCTGGAACGTCTACCGCTTCCCGTTACCCTACATGATCCTTGACCACTGGCAACCATGGAACCAGGGGGAACGCTGGGATAGCACATACGTGGCCAGGCATTTCGCACAGATGCCTGATGAGGACCGCTGGATTATTTCCCGGATCAACAGCCTTGCGGGAATGATAGACGAGGCGATCGCGGAGTGCCAGCTCCACAAGGTCACCCGCGGACTGATGTCATTCATCCTTGATGACCTCTCACGGTGGTACGTGCAGTTGGTCAGGCCGAGGCTCTGGCTTGAAGGAGAAGCCGAAGAGAAGCAGTTCGCCTACGAGACGATGTATTATGTTATGCGGCAGCTCGTCACCCTTCTGGCACCATTCACTCCGCATATCACGGAAGTGATGTATGACAATATCCGCCTGCCTGGTGACCCCGTAAGTGTCCATATGCTCCCGTGGCCTGTCAGTGATCCCTCGCTTACTGATACGTTGATCGAGTCCAGGATGGGCATCGTCCAGTCCTTTGATGAAGCACAGGCAAACGCACGCCAGTCAGGAAAACGGAAGCTCCGCTGGCCGGTGTCTGAATGTGTCATCGCTACCACATCCCAGGACGTTCTGGCCGCTGTTGAACAGTTAAACAGCCTCTGTTGTGGGCGGGCAAATGCGAAGATAGTCCGGGTTGTCGAAGGTATCTATGACCGTATATCCTGGAAGGCAGAACCGGTGATGAAGGCACTGGGTCCGGATTTCGGCAGGGATGCACCAAAAGTAAAGGAACTGATCCTCGCAGCGGATGGTAACCTGGTCCGGGAAACCACGCTTGCAGGCCGGAAGTATACCCTGATTTCCGGGGATGACCATTTCGAGATTGGGAGTGAACATGTTACCTTTATCGAAGGCCTGCCACCCTCTGTATTTTCTGCACCAATGCAGGATGCCACCGTGTATGTCGATACAGCGCTCACCCCCGCCCTTGAGGCAGAAGGTAACGCGAGGGAGGTGATACGCCGTATCCAGGAGATGCGTCGCCAACTTGACCTCAAAGTTGAAGATTTCATCACGTCGTATGTGGTAATCAATGATCCCCGTATCGCAGGACTTGTCAGTTCGCAGTCGAAAGAAAGGATTATGGAAGAGGTCCGGGCACAGGAACTGACAATGGTAGCGGACGGAGTCGTCGTACCTGAAGGCAGATGGGGACTGGAAAAAGACTGGGATATTGAGGGGCTTATGGTCAGGATCGGAATATCAGGGCTCCATGATCAGTGAAGTGAGGAATTTGTGGCCCTCCGGTGTATTAAAAAGTGGCAGTTCCTCATCGGTGGTCACTGAGCTCCTGAACGTTTCTGCCGTTTCAAGTGTCACAGGATTAAACCCGTGTACCTTTTTTAGTCTTTTATAAACAAGGGCACCACGACGTTGCCATGCCGGGGTCGTGGCAAGATTTACGCCTCGTGCGTACATCATCTCGTGAAGTGCTTTTGAAGGCATCCCGACCAGGGTCCTCTGGACATCTGTCGGTGTCATCCCATCGTTGATCAATGCTGCCTGGCAATAGGCATTGATATGATTCCTCCATGCCTCATGCTGTCGGTTTTTTAAGTACTCTGCGGCAAGTTCAGGGGTTATCTGGACGATCCTTGCGTCAAATGCGACAGGACTCCCGGGTTGGATACCGAGGGAGAGCGCACTTGCCGCATACGATGATGCAATGGAATCAATCTTCTCCACCCTTCCACGAAACGGCACAGAACTGAAGTACAGACTGATCTCGTCTGAAAAGGTATAGGCAAAATCAGGGTTCAGACCTGACTGGGAGACCAGAGATTCCGATACCCGGACCATGGCATGGTGGAAACCCTCATCAAAAGGTTTCTCAAATGAAAGATGAGAAGCGAGACGGTTGAATCCTCTGCCGTCGATCCTCACAAAGATGGGTGGAACGGCAATGAGATTGCTGTACAATTCACGTTGTTTCACTCGTATTCCGTCCTGATTATTTTGTGGTATGAAGATTTCTGGCGCTGTGAGTGCTATATTCGTATTGAAAAAACTACATCTCTTCTGATTTGAAGGCACCCGGAAGGTGGCGGATGATGACAATATCGCCGATACTGCCAATGATTCGGAATGGGATCTTCAGGCCCTTGTAATTTTTAATATCGACAAGTTCCGGGTTAAGCTTTCCCACGACAACGGACTCAATTTTTTTCCCGTCTACATCTATGACGATGTCTTCTACTTCACCCACGAAAATACTCTTTTCGGTGTAGACATTCAGTCCGAACATTTCAGTAATCTGTTTTCTCATCCTGATCAATCCATGAATATATACGAGAACAGTTAAAAAGATACTCTTTTAATGAGTAGTTCATTCAGAATCGGCTCACTCTACGGAGTCCCCATCTACATTCACTGGACATTCCTAATCGTGATCCCCCTCTTCGCCTGGATCATCGGGACACAGGTGGCCATCACTGTCGGTCTTATTACCACTTCATATAATTTTGTGTTTGGCGGGTTTCACCCGTTTTCGGTTGACACCTCGGTTGTTGCCCTTGGCATTTATTCTTACCTTCTCGGTGCCCTGATCTCACTTGGGCTGTTTGCAGGAGTACTTATCCATGAAATGGCCCATTCGTTGCTTGCCATGAAATACGGACTGAAAGTAAACAATATTACTCTCCTCCTCTTCGGTGGTATATCTTCAATCGAAGATGCTACTCCGGACCCGAAAATCGAGCTCCCGGTGGCACTCGCCGGACCCCTGATGAGCCTTGTGGTTGCACTTGTATGTTCCGGAGCAGCGTACGCCGCTGATGTGGCCATTGCTGACCGTGCGGTTGCAGGAACCCTGGTCTTTTTCTTTGGCTACC
>CAIJED010000157.1 GCA_903819595.1 uncultured Methanomicrobiales archaeon
AAGGAATACAGGGCTGCTGGACCTCGATTTCCACGGTCCCAGCATCCCGAAAATGCTCGGGATCGAAGGCCAGACACCATCAGTGCTTGATAAAACCCTTGAACCAATTCATGTCACAGGAACACTTGCCGTGATGTCAATCGCATTTCTCCTCCCGGATGTTACCAGTCCGGTGATATGGAGAGGCCCAATGAAGATGGTCGCAATCCAGCAGTTCCTTGAAGAAGTGAACTGGGGACCGCTCGATTATCTGATTGTTGACCTGCCTCCCGGGACCGGAGATGAGGCACTCACCATTGCCCAGCTTGCCCCGAACCTGAGTGGCGCAGTCATAGTCACGACACCGCAGGATGTTGCGGTGCTTGATGCGGTCAAAGCCATCAAATTCATTGAACAGCTGGAGATGCCAGTAATAGGGGTCATCGAAAACATGAGCGGGATGGTCTGTCCACATTGCGGAGATACTATAGACCTATTCGGCACCGGTGGCGGGGAGAAAGCAGCACATGATTACGGGGTGCCATTCCTGGGCGCCATTCCGCTCGATCCGGCAATGGTCAGGGCAGGTGACGAAGGACGCCCCTATATTCTCCGCCATGCGGATACGCTGGCCTGGAAGGCGGTTGATCTGGTGATGGAGAACGTGGTCACGCGGGTTGAGTTATGAGAGGGATTCTTTTTTTTAATGAACCGCTGTTGAACGCCACGTGGAATGAAGATATGGGAAGATATTCCGTGGACCAAACTACCCGAACTACGCGATGAACGTCGGTCACCAGGGAGAGTACGCAGCAATCGCCGGTGCAGCCCACTACAGGCGTGGCGACGCATGGACCCTCAGTCCCCTGATCAAGATCACATTCGCCGACCCCTCGCTCAAGTTCGACTTCTCCGAACCACGCAGAGAGTTCGCAAAGGGTACAATCCGCGAGTTCATGCCCGCCGGAGAGCGCTCACTGATCATGCCAGCAAGGTAAGATCAATCCAACAATTTTTTTTCCTCTTTTCTTTTCGTATCCTGTAATCATAGCTGCCATTACGTCCCCTCATTTTCCCATAAAAACAGCCCCTTTCCTGTTCCTTCCATCCAGCACGGCCAACACCGATCGTAACGGGATTGTGTAATAATGCGGGGAAATGATAAAGTTCAACGCCCGGCCCGATTTCGATAACCGTGCTGACCCGGCCAGGTACCTCGCACCGAGCTGCATGAGGTTCCTTGTATCCCCGTCGAGTACCGCATCGATATCCTCGTTCAGCAGGATAAATCCCCGTTCGTCAATATCGGAATAGATCTCCAACCCCTCGTCACCCATCGCAACCCGGCCGACTTTCACAAATGAACTTGTCGCGATTGGACAGGTGGTCCAATTGGGAAGCTTTTGGCCGGATACCGGGTTGGTGCCTGAATATTCACCCGTTACGCTACCAGGAAACCCCAATAATGACTTTATAGCAGAAATGATCTGCAGTACAAGAGGATACATCATACCACCTCCCCGAGTATATCCCGCTCCTGTTCGTTTAAATCGCCCGCATT
>CAIJED010000158.1 GCA_903819595.1 uncultured Methanomicrobiales archaeon
GCAGGATATTAAACGAGTATTTTCTGGTTACGAGGTGAATAACGGCGAAAATAAGGGGAATACGCTGGGGTTCCATGCTGAAGGAATGTATCCGTGGGTTAATGCTTACTTTTCCGATAGTAATGAGATACAAGCGGATTATAAGATAATTTCGAATAAATGGATGGCTTACTCAAAAAATTCAGCTGGGGTAGTCAAGAGTATTGTTATTGATTATTCAGTATTCAGTTACTGGGACAGTCCAACCCGGGACCAGGTAATGCAAAGAATCACTGGTTCAATGCCCTTCCACCAAAAATACGGCTCTTCAAAATCCATACAAATAGGAAATGCCGGTCGGGCATATATCACCCCTGTCTATGATTCTGCAACAGGTAATGTTTACCACATAGAATTCAGCAAGGGATATGTCTATGCGACATTAAATGTGCAGATTCCAAAAGACCAGACCGGAGAGGCACTTTCAATACGGATTGCGGAAGAATTGGAAAAAAAGATACCGATTGCAACAACGATACCTTCACCAACCCCTGTCAGGGCCTCATTTACTCTTTCCCCACAATCTGGTGTCGCCCCACTTACCGTTACCTTCACTGATGCATCGGTGGGAAACCCAGTGGCCAGATTATGGAAGTTCCATGACGGGCAGACATTTACGTCAAATAATGTCAGGTTCACCTACAATACCCCTGGCTCGTACATGGTGTATCTCACGGTTACCGGTTCAGATGGATCAACCAGTACCGTCACGACTACGGTCAAGGTCCTCACTCCTCCGACTGAAACTCCCACGTTAGTGACTGTTAAACCAGTTCCTCCACCCGTAGCAGGAATCTACGCCAGCACCACTACAGGAGATGCGCCACTCATGGTGCAGTTTGGTGACCATTCATCTGGATCGATTTCAACCCGGCTCTGGAATTTTGGGGACGGTTATCGTTCAGAAATACCTGAACCCAGTCATACATTCCAGAAGGCTGGTACCTACACAGTAAAACTCACGGTAAATGGGGCGGGGGGGTCGGACACGGAAATATTAGTCATAAATGTAGGGGGTCCCACGATAGGGCCAACTGTAACATCACAGGTTACTACTCCGATCACCCCGAGACCGTCGCGAACAGAGGTTCCTGTTACCCCAACGGTAACGGCAACAACAGTAAATACTGGTAAAGGGGATACTGGGGATACCGGGACCAAAGTCGCCGACAGCACCGTTGCAGCGGTTGTAGCGGTGGTAGGTGCAGCAGCTGCAGCGGGAGTTGCAGCTGGTGTGGCGGCAGGAGCAATTCCCGGAGCAGGAGGACGGCCACCCTGTTCGTCGCAGGACCTGCAGGATGAATACCGGAGGCTCCTTGATACCATCGCTACTGAAAAGGCAAATCGGAACGCGTGGGCACGTGAAGGTAAAGACTCCGGGCGGGACGGGATGATTTCCACGCTCGAAGAAGAAGCAGAGAGACGTCGGAAGGAACTGGAAGAACTCGGGGCGATCCCGGACTACGAGGGCAGGGTAGAGGGACCGGTCGGACCGTCTGATATGGATAAAGACCTGGGGAATCTCGAGCAAAAGGCAGGAAATATCGAATCTACCACCTCCGAAATTATGGAACAAGACCAGAAAGGCCAAAGTGCGATAGATAATCTCTTCCGGTTACGGAAAGAGAACTACGACGCAACCTCAAACAGTAACTATTATCATACTGTAATGGATGACGGGTTCGAAAAAACCATCCGCCAGCTGGCAACCGGGAAAAATTACGATGGAAAGGTTACCCGCACTTCCTGGTGGCTCGGGATGGGTGGAAGGGTAGGGTCAGGAATCCTGACAGGTGGAAAATCTGAATTAGCCATATTCCCTGCGCAACTCACGTATAATGCACTTGATTACGTTGAGAAAAATCCGAATGCCTCAGAGTTGGGAATGTATGGACAGATGGCGGGGGAGACCACGATGTATGGCCTTACCATGTATGGGGGTTCTGCAGTATCTAAGTACCTTGGCCAGGCTGTAGAGATGAATACCCCGCTCCTGCGGGAAACATTCCCAAATCTTGCCACGGCCAAGGATGTCCTTTCTACAGATGTAAAGGACCTCCTCCCTGCCAGTGCAAAGAGTACACTTCCGCCACCCTCCGGGGAGATCCCTCTCCTCCCAGGTGAACTACCGCCTCAGTCAGGATTACGACCTCTTGTACCCGATAATATTGCCGCTGCTGCCGATGATGCCTTCAGAAATGACGCAAATGCACTCATCCGGGAAGCAGAAGAACTAAAATTATCCGGGACTCAAGATACCACCAAAGTGATGGACCTTGCTGCAAGAATACGAAAAAATGATATCGCAGTGACGGAACTGAACGCAAATAAAGATTTAAAGTTTATCGCAGAGGCGAACGGTAAAGTCGAAACCCAGGCGATGGACGAGTTTAGTACGAAAATGGGGGGGAAAGTGGGGACCGATCCCAGTAATATCGTCATGAAAAAGTGGACCGGACGGAGTACTGACCAACTTGGGAGGGATTTCGATGGGACTGCCTATGAATATGTCCCTGAGTCAAACGAACTCCCCCCGCACCTTAAACTTAATCCCGATGATCCCCTTGGATCCCCTGTCAGGAACAATGAATATATCAAACAATTAACTCCTGAAGGCCGGCTCGTTGAGGGTGGAAATTATTACAAGGACTTCAAAACTGGGGAGATCAAAGAGGTCGTTCCGGGAAAATATTATGAGCCTGCCGTAAAGGTTTCGGAACAGCAGCAGATATTCAATGAGTCGTTGCACAAAGCCGCCGGCAGTCCCACAGATGTTACCCCTGATAAACTGGCCGAGGACCTGAATATCAAAGTGACCACCAGGATGTCAAATGATTCCTACGGCTACCAGCCGGAACAGACCGGACGGGCGATTGCCTACAAAGTCCAGGAGCCATCAGCCAGTTCGTTTGCAAACAGCCATCATGAAGCGACAAAACTGATTAAAAATCTCAATCTAAAGATAGAGAGTAAAGGTATTGACCCGGCTACTATCCCGCACTATAATTCAATCCAAATGGCAGATTCCATTATAAAAGCCAATGCGGGGTCCCCGGTAGCCACGGAGAATGCACTCAGGGCTGTAGGAATTTCCACTACTGAACTTGGAAATATGGTTGGGGATGCATATTTCTGGCTGGGGAAGGTGAAATCATGAGACAACACGGAGTTTCGGATAATTATTCCTGGAAAGGAATGGGACACGGTACCTTACATGAAGATTTCCGGGGTACTTTCCGCGGAGTGAGGAGATGAACAGACGGACAGAGGAAATTACACTCCCGTACGATGTATTCAGGGGGATCCTGGCCCCGGAAGGTACCAGGCCAGAGGGACTGGTACCAGTCCTGGTCCCTGAAGGGATGGCCAATGTGGTCGACGAGAGTGTTGTGTCACGGTGGCGTGTAGCACAATCAGGGGAGATCGCTGCCAGGCTGAATGGATATCTCCCGGTCCTTTCTAACCCCCGAAGGGTTTCACGGGTCAGTATTGTCATGGAATCCGGTGGATTTTATTCTTTCCTCGCAGTTCGGGGGGATTCAGATCCGGAAAAGCCGGTACTGGTCTGTTATTACCGGGAAATGGAGCGGGAGGTCATGATTGCCAGGTTTTCCACCCTGTATCACCTTGCAGTGGACCTGGCCGGGTATATCACCCCCGGACCCCCCCTTTCGGGTTCAAATCTCGGACTCTCAATGCAGCTACCTCCGTTCCTAATTCTCTGTGCTATGGCAGATCTTATCCGCCGCAGGTTCTACGCTTCGCTTCTGGACCATACAACCATAACCCTTCCCATTATAAGGGAAGATATTTTGAACGTTATCGGAGATGCCCGGAAAAGCAGGGACCTGCGATGGCTGCTCCCCCACTTGTTTTCACTGTTGCCAGACGATCCCGCTGAATACCTGAAGGGTGATCTCACCAATGAATTCTCCTGGCTGGTGGGGCATAACTACCTTGGGGCGGGAAGGAACGAGGAGGAATACCTGTGTTCTGATAGCTGCATGGATTTTCTGAAATTGTTAAATGCAGGTACTTCCCGCCTCGGGATCATGAACCTCCACCAGGGTGATGATATGGGGATAATGATGGAATCAGCCTGCTTCATCAGGGTACCCAGGGCAATCATTGCAATTAATATCGGAAACGGGAAAGAAGGGATTACAGCGGTACTGTCTACCCTCAATTTTGAGCAACTCCTGGAATTCACCACAGAATTCCTGTCGGGAACGGATATCCCCGAAGGCATGGCCCCCGCACAGCCGGAAAGCCGGGGTCCCTCCTCTCCTGCCGACGAGGTACAGAAAATCACTTGTCCCCACTGCAAAGCACCGCTCCCGTTATCCGCCAAGTTCTGCCGGAAGTGTGGGAGTCCGGTCACCAGGGAGGCCTCGTGATTTGGGTTTGAACATCATGGACACTCTCATACTCGCTGCCATCATCACCACCATAATCGCTGTAATCGCTGCAGGTGTGGGAATTTACTTCGCTTTCAGGGGTATGGGCTATTTCCAGTACCTAGGTGGGAAAATACCCGGCCGACTACCACCTGTCAGAAAAAGTGCCCTGGTACATTCACTAACAGCCCTGAATGATGATGCCAAACCATACCAGATCGTGAAGGGAACAGAGTCAGACTTAGTTGCTGAATGGAAAATTGCCGATGCCACATGGTATGGAATCTTTAGCAAAAATAAGTTATCAACTGCGTACCAGGCCTTTCTTCTCCTCGACGAACGCAGGCATTCTGTCCGGTGTTATGAAGAATACAGGAGTATTTCGTGGTCTGTCGGAACTGCCGGCCTGGAACCGGTCGTGCATTACCAGAAAAGTTTTTTTGGTGGAAGAATACTCTTTAAAAAGACATATGGGATCGGTTATGGTTTCCGGTCATCCGATCCACGTTCTGCAGGAAAAGTCTATGAATACCGATTTGACGTTGATGAAATTCGAGGGCAAATTATCGCCACGGTCGAGGCGAATGGATGGGAGTGGGTCCCTGTGACTGGGAAGAGAAATGCCACATATCTGCCGGGAACCCGTCCTGATCAGGTAGTTCCTGGGAATGATGACTACTATTGTATGACCTGCGGTGGGAGGCTCGACGAGCGGACTAAACAATGTCCCCGTTGTGGTTTTACAGAGGCAATTCATGAAGAAAAGAGTCAAATCCCAGTTGTCCCATCACGATCACCGGCTAACAGTCAGACACGCGATCCTGCAAACACCTTTCCTTCGCCATCCATACCTCCTTCTACGATCCCGATAAAAAAAATTGCCATCGGGGTGATTATCCTGGTTGTCATTTTTTTCCTTGCGTTTATTGTGACCGGGCTGTTCAAGGGACCGTCTGAAAAAATCTCAACATATCCGGTTGTTCCTGTAACTATCACAGTTTCCACGGAGCCTTCACCAGTAATCCTTGTTCCCAGTCCGACGGATAATGTCCCACAGAACATAGAAGTCGAAGTCCAGGTCGTAAAAAGTCCCATAAACCAGGAAATATCCGTGGTATTTTCCGGCGGTCCCGGTCAGAAGGTTCTGAAGGAACTCGAAATACAGGTCAGCAGATCCGATGGGCAGATCCTCATGGCAAATCTTATCCCTCAGCAACAGGCGGAAGCAACAATTTCCGGTTCCAAAGGAGATGACAGGGTAGAAATTTTTGCCCTTTACTATTCAGGCCAAAAATATCGAATATTCGATGAAGTGATGAAAAAACGGGTCATCGTATAAGATTCTCTTACAATTTCTCTGGGATCTACTATTGCCGGTTCCTGCATGAAAATGGCTTAATAGAACCTGGTGAAGGCCCTGTTATTTTATTGATTACGGCAACAATTTCTCAAAAAAGTGTAGTCATCCACCCGCATGGATCCTTCGGACAATTGGCGGGAGACTTACCATTGAGGATCATTCGAACGGTTTAAGGCAATTGTTTACACGATGAAATCAATTATCCCTGTTGAGAACCGTTAAAAAGGGAAACCCCGACTGTCTATGAGGAACATATAGAATACCGATGAAACTTTTGCTTAATTTTACTTTACAGGATGCACATCACTTAAATACGATGCTGGATAGAAAAGGTCGTGATCCGGTTTTTGCCAGGGCATTAAGGGTTACAGACAGGCTCGCGGTCTGCCCTGATGAGACCGTGACGCTGTTTGAAGAGTCAGTATACCCGTTCTTTTTAAGAACCGCCGTATGACTTCCCGGGGATATTCCCGTAAGAGTAGCTGGTGTTGTACCCTTGTTCATCCCATCCAGAAGAATCGTTGCTCCGGCCGGTGTTGAAATGATGTTGATTGACCCGGTTGTCGATTGAATGTTAAGGGTTACAGAAACGCTCGCGGTCTGGCCATCTGCAATGGTAACACTGGTTGAAGAGTCAGAATACCCACTTTTTTTAAGGATAACCGTATGAGATCCGGTTGAGATTCCCGAAAGAGTAACTGGGGAAGTTCCCTTGTTCATCCCATCCAGAAGAATCGTTGCA
>CAIJED010000159.1 GCA_903819595.1 uncultured Methanomicrobiales archaeon
AGCAGACCGCCCCGATACATATCCCTTTGGTTTAAGTAGTTCCAGAATAAGATCCCCATATGAAACCAATTACCCTGTTTGTCCTTCTTACTTTCATGATAGTAATATTCTTGAGTGGCTGTATTATGGACACCCCGCAGAAAAAAGTCATGCCTTCTCCAGTGCCCACAACAACCCCATCGACGCCGGTAACGATACCCCTTTCCCCTGGTGTCACAGGGACACCCGTACAGACGCCCATTATGACCCCGGGGGTGATAATAACCAATGAGGAGGTGATCGCCTCGGAAACAGAGGTTGATACTCCAAATCTCCGGATACTTAACTATCATGAAGAACGACCGGAGGTAGGTACGCTTATTATTACCGGTATTGCAAAGAACGATGGAAAATCCAGAGTCCCTCACGCTGAAGTTCAGATAAAATTCTTTGATGCGAATAAGAATTTAATCACCAGCTCTAAAGACACGACAGACAACTTTGACCCGGCTGGGACATGGGGTTTTGCAATCACATATCCGGGACCGGATTCCAGGAAAGTGAAGTCCTACCAGGTCGTCATCACCCAGATCTGATGAGGCTGAATCGAAAAAATCCCCTGGTTTCATACCTGCATATGGTGGAATTATTATTTTTTGTGGATCTGAACGTGACTTTGGGAAGTTGCCGCAATGTTAACCGGGTCCACAACAGGTCCTGGTACTCCTAAAAACAGTGGCAATTTCCAATGCCCCATCGAGATCCGGAAAATCTTTTTCAACAGAATGATGACAGCGTGGCCTGGTGTCCTTTTCTCAGGCCGAAGAGCAGGGTACTTTCCTCATAAAACCGGGCAGAGGGGAGAGTGAAACAAGTCATCAGATACTGGAGCGCCTCAGACACACCCTCAAACTCCTTTGGTTCTGACCCCATGGCATGTTTCACATTTTCCCTGACATTGAAAACTCCAAGCGGGACATAGCCCCGGCGGGCCTCGCGAAGGACGATCGCACCGGCTTGTTTTCCTTCTTTGGCCAGGGCGTCGAGAACCGCCATCCTGCATGAGTAATAACACCCCCCGACAGGAGAATATACCTGCTTTTTTTTGAGCCCTTCGTGATCGGCAAAGATCATTTCCTCCCTTCCAAGTACGTGGAGAAACGCCTCGATCCATTCATACTGCCATACCGTGGGCATCAACAGAACCGCGTAATGATTATTCAGGCTGTCAAATTCATGTACGCGGTAACAGTCTATCGTTGAGTTCCGCCTGACACGTGAAAGTAAATAGTCCCCAAGCAGGGTATCACAGGCGGTGATCGACCAGCGCGTCGGGACCAGTTTCCTTCTCCTCCCGGATCCAATGGTCCCGGCTGAAAACGCTTTCTGTATGCTGGAGAACGGGACGCCTGAACGATGAAGGTCGACCACCGCTCCGGAGGCTGCCTGGTCAGTATCATGATAGACCCTCTCGAGGTCACGGTCCCACCGCCCCTTTTCAATCTCAAAATATTCCATCCTCGCACTTGGACCGTGAGGTGACGATTCACTGGAGAACATCATGCCGGCCGGTGGAGTTTCAAATGTGACTTCACTCTCAACTGATGAGGATGACAGGGCAATTTCCTGGAGTTTTTCCACAAACGGGTTATCTATGTCTCCCACCCCTACCCGCTGTTTCCCCCGGACCAGCGACAACCGGTACCTGATGATCTCCTCCTGTGTAGTTCCGGAAGGGATCCAGGACTCCGGTTCATCCATGATCCGGGTATCCCCATGAACCGTGGCAATGATCGGTCCTGCGTAGACCTTTGGATACGCATGGCTGCCGATAAACACCGAGGGGGGCGAGCTTCCCTCCATTTCACGACCTACCTCGACAGAACGCATCTGTGTCGAAAGTGCCGTCGTGATCTGCCTGAGATATGCACCTTTTCCGATAGTCAATTGTCCAGTCATACGTAGCTGTTTACCGGTTATAAATGGGTGGAATGCACCGCGAAAGTGAAGGTCGACTGCAGGAATTTTAATCTTTTATGAACGGCAGATGGTTTCAGGCGGTATATCATCCCAGAATCCGGCCAGTACATTCCAGATACGCCCCTGTAATTCTCTGGCCAGTGATGTATCCACGTAACCAGGTTGATGAGGGCCATCTGTCTCTCGTTCGTACA
>CAIJED010000160.1 GCA_903819595.1 uncultured Methanomicrobiales archaeon
AATCTGTACAGCTACCCAACCGAAACTCGGCGATCTTCTGGAACCCAGTATCGAGCCACGGGAGATAATGCAATCTCCGGACCAGTTGTACGAATCATTCAAACGGGTGAGGGTGACAAAACTCGATGCGATAAACGATACCGATCTTTCAGCCAGACTGCGGGAACAGCATCAGGTATTGTGCATAGTGAATACCCGAAAACACGCGAAGAAATTGTTTGACACACTCGAAAAATCCGGAAACTGCTATCATCTCAGTGCGAGGATGTGCCCGGTTCACCGCAGAGAAATAATTGCCAAAATAAAGGATCTTCTCAAAACGGGCAAGGACTGTCGGGTCATCTCAACACAACTAATTGAGGCGGGTGTGGACATTGATTTTCCCGTTGTGTACCGGACGATGACCGGGATTGATTCAATTGCGCAGGCTGCCGGAAGATGCAACCGTGAGGGTAAATTACCGGAAGGAGAGGTATTCGTTTTCAAATCAACGGAGCCGTACGGGAAAGCGACTTCATGGCAGAACCTTGTTGCGGAAATTGGTGAGATGGCGCTTGCTGAATCAAGCGATCCGCTTTCTCTTCCAACCGTGGCGGATTATTTCAGACGATTATATCATGTTAAGGATGATGGAGGATTAGACCAGAAGAACATTTTACCAACACTTGAAGAACGTTCCAATGAACTCGCATTCCCTTTTGAAGACGTTGCAGATGCATTCAGCATTATTGAGGGAGGAACAAAGGATCTGGTTATTCCGTACGATGACAACGCCAAATCGAAGATCAAAGATCTTCGCACAACTGAATTCCCTTGGAAATTTGTCCGGGAACTTCAAGGTTACACGGTCAGTATCTACCCCAATGAATTCCGGGAAATGGAACGTATGAACGCGATTGAGACAATCGGAGACCGGTTTTATATTTTAAAATCCTGTGACAATTACAGTAAAAAAACCGGTTTGAAAAATTGTGCAGATCAGGGATATGATGGATCATTATTGATGCATTAAGGAGGTGGTGAAAATCGGATTTGGTATAAGGTTGAAAGTCTGGGGAGATTATGCCTGCTTTACGCGGCCCGAGATGAAGGTCGAGCGGGTAAGTTACGATGTGATGACCCCTTCAGCGGCAAGGGGAATTCTGGAAGCGATTTACTGGAAGCCTGCAATTGTCTGGGAGATTGATCGGATTCATGTTATGAAGCCGGTCAGGTTCGATAACATTCGCAGGAATGAAGTGAAGGGAAAAATTCCGCTTACACAGGTGAAGAGTGCCTTTTCCGGGAAGGAGGCGGTTCTCTTCAAGGACCCAAACGGTGAACGAGTCCAGCGCGCCTCTCTGGTTCTCCGTGATGTCTGTTACTTCATCGAAGCACATTTTAATATTACCAGCAAGGCCGGCCCGGAGGACTCAATTGAAAAACATTACAATGTTGCCCTTAGGAGGATGCGAAAGGGACAGTGCTTCCACCATCCGTACTTCGGGTGCCGGGAATTCCCGGTGCAGTTTGAGTTTGTGGAGGGGGAGATCCCCCGGTCAGAATTGAATGGGACGAAAGATCTCGGGCTCATGCTCTGGGATATAGATTTTGCCAACAAAATGAACCCGGTCTTCTTCCGGGCAGAGATGAACGATGGCGTGATTGATATGCAGAAATGCCTCAAAGGGGGTGTCCATTCGTGATCGTACAATCGCTTGTCCGGTATTATGACATTCTCGCAGTGGATGAGACCGTTAGGATCTCCAAACCGGGTTACAGCCAAGCAAATGTTTCCTTTGCGCTGGTTATCTCAAAGGATGGAGAACTTACCAACATTGTC
>CAIJED010000161.1 GCA_903819595.1 uncultured Methanomicrobiales archaeon
AAATCTTGAGCCGATATATGCTTTTTAATGTCAATTTGCTCTACATTTACCATAAAAATAAGGTATACTTATTATTATAATAAGTATTGCTTTATACTATAATTCTGCAGGGTCGGACAATAACAACGGAAAATATCCCGAGAATAGCACATTTTCAAAAATAAAAAAATAGAAATCTACCGGTGCTGATACAGATGGAATTACTTCCGGGTCCGAAATATCCAGGGACAGATGTTGATACGATCACGGGACCGTGAGGAATACTCCGAATGTCCGGTAAAAGTATCATTGGTGATATCAGGGGCAATACCGGAGAGCACAAAGGGGCAATTGCTGCGATGCCGGTCAGATCAGGCAATACGGGCCGATCAATGAAAAGGAACAAAGGGTTTGAAGAAATCCTGCTAAAAAATATCCTGGTATACCCCGGGGTTTCCCCCGGTGATCCCGGATAGAGTGTGCTGTGGTGTTGTGATGATGACTCAACACAAATATTTGTGAGCTGACTGGTTATTTTTTGGTACGGATGTGAGGACGTGAAATCAGGCAATGGTCATCCCGGACACATACCATGGACGACGGATCGTCCGGGGTATTTGCGGACATTCGTTATTGGTGAGCCGATCCCTGGTAGTTCCTTTGGACAACAATATTGCCCGGAGCTTCGGATACCGCAGAACCGTTCAACAGACCATCCATGGTGAAACCCGGAGCCTGCAGGTTCTGAGATATTCGCGATGTGTGTGTTCATGACTGTTTCCTGTTCACTCGTGAACACATCATGTAGGGAGGGACGGATAATATATCCTGATTTTGCGTCATGTTTTGCCGCAACCGCCAGAATTTTCCTGCAGTCCTGAATAGTCCGCCACGAGCATCGGATCAAGTTCCTGGTTTTTGTAGAAAACCAACGTTTATATCAGGGTCAAACAATTAACAATTGTGAACTACCGGGATACCCACCGACAGATATGGGGTTTTTCCGGGTTCGTAGAGGAAAACTATGGCAAAAATCTATGAGAATATCACGGCAACAATCGGCAATACCCCACTCGTGCGGCTGAACCGTGTCACCCGTGGTACCAACGCAACAGTGCTCGCCAAACTTGAATCCTTCAATCCGACGAGCAGCGTAAAGGACAGGATCGCCGCGGGAATGATCGATGCAGCCGAGGCGGCAGGGCTTGTAAAACCGGATACCATTATACTCGAACCCACCAGCGGTAACACTGGAATAGGACTTGCCATGGTGGCCGCTGCCCGGGGTTACCGGTTAACCCTGGTCATGCCGGAAACGATGACCATAGAACGACGGAAGCTCCTCAAGGCCTTCGGCGCCGAGCTCATTCTCACACCCGGAAAAGAGGGAATGAAAGGAACGGTAGTACGAGCCGATGCGATGCTTGCAGAGGACCCCCGGTATTTCTATATCCCCCAGCAGTTCCGAAACCCGGCCAACCCGGACATCCACCGGAGGACCACCGCTGAGGAGATCTGGAAGGATACGGACGGGAAGGTGGATGCGATAGTGGCGGGTGTCGGAACCGGAGGAACTATCACCGGGGTCGCTTCAGTCATCAAGCCCCGGAGACCGGGCTTCAAGGCGATTGCCGTGGAACCGGATACGTCCCCCGTCCTCTCCGGAGGCCAGCCTGGCCCACACAAGATCCAGGGTATTGGCGCTGGATTCGTGCCTGATGTGCTCCAGAAGGATCTTCTCGACGAAGTGATCAGGGTGACATACGACGATGCGGTGGCAACCGCCCGGCGTCTGGCCAGGGAGGAGGGAATTCTCGTCGGCGTCTCGAGCGGCGCTGCGACGTGGGCTGCATTACAGGTTGCGGCACGGAAGGAATATAAAGGTAAGACCATTATCGTACTCCTGCCTGATACCGGGGAGCGGTACCTGAGTACTGACCTTTTTGAGGCTTTGTAGGAGTAGATAATGGTATTTGATCACCTTCGTGAGGATATCAGGGCAGTCTTTGCGAAAGACCCCGCCGCCAGGTCTACCATGGAAGTCCTGTTCTGTTACCCGGGTATCCATGCACTCTGGTTCCACCGCCGGTCACACTGGCTCTGGAGACGGAATTTCCGGTTTTCCGCCCGTTTTATCGCCCATATCAACCGGTTTCTGACCGGGATTGAGATACATCCGGGGGCAGAGATAGGCCGGCGGGTGGTCATCGACCATGGCATGGGAATCGTCATTGGCGAGACGGCCGTGGTTGGGGATGATGTCCTTATTTACATGGGGGTGGTGCTGGGTGGCACAGCACTCGAAAATGTCAAGCGCCACCCGACCGTGGAGGATGGCGTTGTTCTTGGGTCCGGCGCCATCATCCTTGGTCCCATCCTGATCGGAAAGGGTGCAAAAGTCGGTGCCGGATCAGTTGTCGTCCGATCGGTCCCGCCCGGAGCAACGGTGGTCGGAGTCCCCGGCCGGATAGCCGGGCCGGAACACAGTTCACATGATGAGCTGGTTGAAGGGGTCATGCCCGATCCGATGCTCCGGGTGATCAGCCGGTTGCTGGACCGGCAGAGCCATCTCGAGGACCGGCTCCGTATGATCGAATATACACAACCTAGCCCGGTTTCTCCCGCCATGCCGCAGGAACTGGTCTGCGAGAACCAGGTCCGGGATGCGTTACGGGAAGTGATAGATCCCGAAGTTGGTATTGATATTGTGGACCTTGGGCTGATCAAGGAGATCCGGGTGAAAGGTACATTCGTGGAGATTGACATGGTCCTCACCTGCAAGGCCTGCCCACTCTCTGATCACCTCACCCTCCAGGTGCAGCGCAAGGCATACGGCGTCTGTGGTATTGAGAGCGTTGTTGTGAACGTGCTCGACGAACCCTGGAACTGGGACCGGTTTGTGAAACAGCGGGGAAGTCTCAGGCAGATCTGAGCCATGGCCATACCAGACGACCGGACCTGTTTTTGATGATTAATACTTATACTCGTCGGTAGCAGTAATATTCACAATTGTGAATATATTTATCAGCTCACGTGTTCAACACCATGGGATACTACAGGGATCTGTTGAATGCCAGTTTGGTCATGGAACCCTCCCCCTACCCGGGGGTCCGGGATTAGTAACCAGGTGAAAATTAT
>CAIJED010000162.1 GCA_903819595.1 uncultured Methanomicrobiales archaeon
GGATGAACCGATAGCCTGGAGTGTGGTAGATGAAAGGGAGGAGAGTTCCCCACACACGTGGGGATGAACCGCATGGCGGGGAAGGCTGTGGTTTCATGCAATTGAGTTCCCCACACACGTGGGGATGAACCGATAGGGGTCGTTGATGCAGAAAAGCGCACAAAGAGTTCCCCACACACGTGGGGATGAACCGTCGTGGCATAACGTAGCGATGGCATCTTGTGCGAGTTCCCCACACACGTGGGGATGAACCGCCGGCTTCGGAGTCGAGACGACGGGAATATCCGAGTTCCCCACACACGTGGGGATGAACCGCAACACCACAACTCTGTTCCTTCGGAATCCATGAGTTCCCCACACACGTGGGGATGAACCGGCGAAACGCGGGGTGCAGACCGGACAGTATGGGAGTTCCCCACACACGTGGGGATGAACCGTACCGCCGCTGTGACCGATGCTGCCATGAGTAGAGTTCCCCACACACGTGGGGATGAACCGCGCCCCGCAGGTTCGACCCTGACAAAGCGTAAGAGTTCCCCACACACGTGGGGATGAACCGGTAACCACAGGAGTTATCGAGGATCTAATTGAGAGTTCCCCACACACGTGGGGATGAACCGTAGTTACACCTATCACATTTACAACAGATGGCGAGTTCCCCACACACGTGGGGATGAACCGAACTTGGAAAACTTGGAAACGAGGCGGTAATAGTGTTCCCCACACTTAGCATGCATGGAATAATTGAGTCCCACATCGAAGAAGCAGTTCTGACCTGACTCCTTGCGCTTCATTATTCTGTCATTTTCGGACAAGAAATTGCACCTGGTGAGGCCCGGGCAGAAAGGGCGAATTATGTAAGAATACCTCCTTTCACAACGCCTCAATCATTTGCCGTCATACCTCTCGCGGGGTGCGGATTGAAATGGTGATTCGGCATCGTAGAATCTCTTCGGGCCCTGTCACGTCCTTCGCAGACATGGTGAACCGTTGAAGTGATCCCCCTCAACGCGCTGCAACGATATTTTTCATGTGGAATACATCAACAATGACAGGTCAACAAAGCGATAGAAGAGAATAAAGTAGACTCTGAATTCACCGATTTTACAGGTAACGCCACACCGTGCATTCCAATATCTATCCCCCTCTCCCCTCAACCTTTAGATGGCTATCAAACCATCCATGTTGTGGCGGAGGCAGAACATTCCTGTTCCGCCAGGTGAACAAAATGAGACAACCAACAATTTTGCGACATCTCCCGGATGTTATCCGGAACCGGGCAGGTCTGTACCATACCGGTGGAGATGGTGCCGGGACGGGATCGGCAACGACGAGGAAGGAACAGGACCGGAACATCAAAATGCGTGCCCCCGCTGCACACAGACCTGACAGGGTAGTAGAACAGGGGAGCATTACGTATCTGGTCACTGCCAGAATATCATCTTTTTTACGGAGGGCCTGGTGATCCGAATGGCTCCGCCTGCAACAATTCATACCGTCTCCGGTGGGTACCCCCTCGTATCCATCGGCCGTACCACCTTCGCGCTCTCCCACGAGCATATCAGGGGCCTGCGCTTCCGTGGCCGCACCATCCAGGTCCGGTCACCGGGCGGTATCACCGGCACCGGCTCCTTCATCACCCCGCACCTGTCCGGAAAAGCAATAGAATTTCATTTCGGCCATTCATGCTGGCTGCTCCCGCGAAAGGTCTTCCGGGATGTATCAACAGGAGAACTGCCGGTCGCAGAACTGGCGCGGGTTCCGAAACTCCCCGGGGCGGTGGACCGATGAACGAGCCGGGCCATACAAGGCCGCAGGAAGTGGATTTTATCGCAAAGAACCTGCTGCTCATGCAGGGCTACCTCGTCGTGCGATCAGCCGGTACGCAGACGCCGGTCGACCTGGTCGCCTGGTGCCGGTCGCACGTCCTCCTCGTGAAGACCCGCCGCTGGCGGTCAAAGATCGAGTCGGCACGGAGTGTGACCCTCCATTTCGGGGGAGTCATCAGGATCCTCCAGAGGACTCCGGCCCCACCCGGCACCAAGGTCCAGCTCTGGATCTATGTCGACCACGAAGGGTGGCGGATGTATGACGTATTGCCCGGGGGGATCATGGAGGCAGGGAGACATGAGTGAGCCGGACCCGTCCGGCCCGTCTGCCATGCAGGAGACCGGAAAAACCCTCCAGGTCATGTTCCGGCCCGGCCAGGTCGTGGAGGTCCGGGCGATTACCGACGACGGGGTCGCCTCGGGATACTTTAATGACTATTCCGCGCTTGAAAAGGCCGTAAACCTGCTGGATACCCTGCCCGGGGTCCAGGGGATATATGTGACCCTGAACGAGGTGGACCCCGCCCTGCTCTCACGGCGGGTAAACCGGGTGAAAGTGCGCCTTTCGAAAAAAGATGCGACCACGGCGGATGCGGACATCATCCGTCGCCGCTGGCTGCCGATCGATATCGACCCCGTCCGGCCGTCCGGGGTATCGTCAACAGAGAAAGAACACGACGATGCGATGGCGAAGGCCGACCAGGTGGCGGCATACCTCGCCGGCAATGGCTGGCCTGCACCGCTCGTTGCAGACAGCGGGAACGGAGCCCACCTGCTGTACCAGATCGACCTGCCGAATGACGAGGCGTCGTGTAAGATCGTCGAGCAGTGCCTCGAAGTGCTTGCGGCGATGTTCGACGGTCCGGAGAGCACCATCGATACGACCGTTCACAACGCCGCACGGATCTGGAAGCTCTATGGCACGGTCTCCCGAAAGGGCGACCATACGTCCGACCGGCCGCACCGCCGTTCCCATATCCGTTCGCTACCGGGCGAGGTGAACGAAGCGGGTGAGACGTTGCTCATTCAACTGGCAGGCCGACTGTCGGAAGACCCCGGGCTGCCTGGCAGACCGACCCGCCATCAGCGGGACAACGACCGGCTGTTCAACCTTGATACCTGGTTACACGAGCATTTTTCCGGGGTATCACCCGGTAAACCGTACAAAGGCGGGAAGATGTACACCTTTTCACAGTGCCCGTTTTCCACCGATCACGTTGATGGAGCCTATGCGCTCCAGTTGAGGAACGGGGCCGTGTTCGCGGGGTGTCACCATGCCTCCTGCGGCGGCGGGTCGCAACGGTGGCCGGAACTACGGGAGATGTCCGGTCTCAACAGTACAAAGAAAACAGCGTCACCCGGCCTGCCACGGTCCCTCACTCTGCCACCGGTCCCTGCCTCCGCTGAACTCCCCGGGATACCGGAGGCAATGGCCATCCTCCTGCATGGTGACCCGCTCCAGGTGATGCTGGACACGTTTGCCCTTGACCATGTCGGGGACGAGACCCTGGCCGCGTGCCTGGTGATGTCACTGGCAAGCAGATCGGTGGTCAACACCATCGGGCTCCATGTCTCGGTCACGGGTGAGAGCGGGAAGGGGAAGAGCCACGCATTTTCAAAGATGCTCCTCCAGGTCCCGCACCGGTTCCGGCTCTCGGGCAGGATGAGCAACAAGGCCCTCTTTTACCTCGAAGACCTGGTCCCTGGCATGGTGATCGTGCTCGACGACACCGCCCTCTCGGAAGAGATGCAGGAGGTCCTCAAGGGTGTGACCACCTCGTTCAACGAGCCGTTTGAGTACCGGACGGTGAACAAGGACAGAAAACCCCTGGTCTGCCTCATCCCGGAGCGGTGTACCTGGTGGGTGGCGAAGGTCGAGGGCAGCGGGGACGACCAGGTATTCAACCGGATGCTGACCTGCTGGATCGATGATACTGCCGACCAGGACGACCGTGTGCTCGCCTGCATCCTTGCGAAAGACTCTGGGTTTCCCGTTCCAGACGAAGTGGAACGGCCGGAACTCGCGGTGTGCCGTGCGATGTGGGAAATCCTCGGACGCGAGCGGTTGTACGTAAGGGTGCCGTTTTCAGAACAGATTGAGTTTCCTTCCAGGAGTAACCGGCGGAACTCGGTGATGCTGCTCGACCTCGTGAAAGCGCATGCACTGCTCAGGTCCATGCAGCGTGAATCATTACAGATCGGCGATATCCGCTGCATTACGGCGACGACGGATGATTTTTCAATGGCTGTGCGGCTGTTTGACCAGTTAAACGGTCCTGCCGGTGGCCAGACGACGAAACTGACGAAGAAAGAGTCAGACCTGGTGGCTGTTATTGCAAAGCACTGCTGGCCGGAGTTTACGATCTCGATGCTCCAGAAGGCGACGGGCCTCTCAAGCGGGGTGGTCTACCGGGTCATGCATGGCTATTCATCGAGGGGGTACACCTATTCCGGGTTGCTCGAAAAATGCCCGGCGGTTGCATTCACCGACCGGACGGTCGTGTGCGACGAGTATAATACCGGGATCTCGATGCGGAGGAGGACGAATGCCTATGTCTTTGATCCGGAATTGTTCCGTCTCTGGTGCTGCGGCGGGAGTGTACAATTCCGGAACGACCCGTCTGGAAAAGAAGGGCAGACTACGGAAGAAAGCTGCAGGAAAGCTGAAGGTTCCAGTTATGACAGATCGAATGGTGCAGCCCCCAATCCTGAAACTACGAGTAATAGTACACTTAGATGTACGAATGAACCAGTACTTTCTGGAAAATTCGAACTCGCGGACATTTCGGATGGCACGACCGACCACATCTATTCCTTACTGTGTGAAGTACAGAATTCCGCTAACCAAAACCAGATCTCCTGTGATGAAGCTCAGATATGCGAAATAACCGATGTGCATCCGGGAATATCTACGCGGAAAGGTTCATGGAAGACACCTGGACCCGTCATTATTCCGCTCGATAAGGTCCGGGCCAGGGACTACCGGAAGGCGGACTATCCCGACCGGACGCCCTGTGCCTGCTGTGGGAAACCGGGGGACTCGTGGTTTATCGAAACGCTGACCCCTGAACGGGAGCTTACGCCTGCGATCCCTGCCCGGCGTTTGTGCAGTTCCTGCTACCAGGAGGCCGTTGAAAAGGCACAGGCGTTGAGCGTGCCGTTACCCGGAGTACTGCCGGCCGGCTGTCAGATGGTCCCGGTGAGCAGGGACCTCGGCCGCTGTTCGGTCTGTGACCTCGGACGTGCTGCCTGGTACGACGAAGCGACGAAGGTAAAACTCTGTGACTATTGCTATACCCGGGAGATGGCCCGGGTACCGGGTTGCAGCGGCAGTGGCAGTAACAGTGGAAGCGGGCCTGAAGGGGCGTGTCAATGACGGCCGACAGGGGAGCACTGGCGGGAGCACTAACCGGAGTCATCCCTGGAATTTCGTGGGTACTCCGGATGATCGCACGCCTCCGCCTGGTTTTCCAGCGGGTTAAGAATGCGTTATCCGGACGGGATAACGAGCAGGGGCCTGTGCCGATACCTCCGGTGGCAGAGACCCGGCCGACCCGGTTCGTTACCTATCCTGCGACCCGGTCATCATTTGAAAAAGTCGGGAGGCTGGTCCTCTGCCTGGACGGACTGGCACTCTATTCAGATAGTGACGGCGTTTTGGGCGTGCTCCTGAACGGGGATATTGATGCCGTACTTGACGGGGTCCAGCGGGATGTCATGCTGCCCGGCGGTCACCGGAAGGTCGTTGGTAAGGCCCGGCTTTCCACATCGGGAAAGGCACTGAACCTTTCAATCGGGGCGGTGTACTACACGGTACCGCTGCGTCATGTGCTGGCGGTGCTCGACGGCAGGAACAGGAAAGCGGCGGTGTTTATCGGGAAGTGACTGGGGTTCCCTGTACCTGGTAACCCGGGTTCAGAAAAGCCACAACCCCCCTCACCCCCAATTGACAATTCTCAAAGTCCCGGGGCACCTCACCGGAAGGACCACGCCATGAAACTGGATCCCACCCGGGAAATCCTGGTGTTCCCGGTGACGTTTATCGGCAAACCCAAAATATGGGCAAATTATCGGCAGAATTGCATTAAAATCGCGCTACATCGCAGTATTTGGTATCCTGCGTAAACGGGGGAGAATGCGGGCGATTTAAACGGACAGGAAGGGGGGTAAAAAGAGGGGGTTGGGGTAATGATACCCCTGTGTGGATAGTGCCCCGATAAACCGGGCGGAAAATGGGGGGATTTGGGAGGTTACTTCCATCCCAATGTTCGGTTTTTATTCGAACTTGTTCTGGGATTAACCCAATACAGATTACAATTGAATTCTGATTATGTCATCCTGCCTACCAATATCCGGGATAATACAGGAATATTTAATCCAAAGCCGATCAATAGGTATGATGATATGGTCAATAAGGGTGACGACTCGAAGAAGCCCCTGATCAGCTGATGTGCGGTCCCCCTTGTCACATTGACAATCTGGTGGTTCCCGGGATGATGCTGAATAGTCAATTCTGTTGTATTTTTGCCATTTGTATGGTAATATCCGTGTTTTTTATACCGGTTTTTGCAGAAACCGAGAACGTTACCAATGGAGACCTGGCATCTAGCGGTCTTTCAGATGGACAGTCCGTGATCATCGCACCTGCTGAGACTCCTGAACCAACAACCGTTCCTACAACTGTAGACGTTACTGGCGAACCTACCACGGTTCCTACAACTGAGCCCACCACCATTGAGACTACGGTGGTGGTGACCACCGGGCCGACACCCGTCCCTACAACAGCAGAAGTAATCACCGTTCCAACCGTTGTTCCTACATCCCTACCGACTACAGAGTTGACTGTTGAACCGACTGTCATTCCCACAACTCCAGAAGTAACTACCGTTCCAACCGTTGCTCCTACATCCCCGCCGACTACAGAAGTGACTGTTGAACCGACTGTCATCCCCACAACTCCAGAAGTAACTACCGTTCCAACCGTTATTCCTACCACCTCACCGACTACAGAGGTGACTATTGGACCGACAGTTATTCCTACAACCATAAACGTGACGATCGAACCGACACCCATTCCTACAACAGCAAACGTGACGGTCGAGCTGACAGCGATCCCCACAACCATGCCCTCTTCGGCAGAAACAACAGTCCCCCCATTATTGAATAATGCTTCGGTAGTTCAGGACCAGGCGGGGAATGGATCCGTCGACAGCAATATCATACCGGCAAATGGAGTGATGGCCATCGGGATTTCCCCTTCAAATGCTACCCTTCCACTGAACCAGTCTTCCGGTAATCCACAGGCAGGAAGTTTCGACCTCTCCTGGACTGCAAACCTTACCGACCCCCCACTCAACTCTACCAACATGCAGGGGCCATCAGGGACCCAGTACTGGGAGATCAATGCAACTACCGGTTCCAATGGGTATTA
>CAIJED010000163.1 GCA_903819595.1 uncultured Methanomicrobiales archaeon
AGTGTGAGGATGCGGGCGGTAGGTGCACTGGTAAAATGCTGTGGTGACGCGGCAGTCGAACCCCTGATTGGTGCGTTACATGATAGTGATAGCGGAGTCAGGCTTCGTGTGGTCCAGGCACTGGAAGAGATCAGGGATCTACGGGGGATCCAGGCTATACATGATTCCCTCAACCCGGAAAGTATCTGAACCACATCGAACCCACGAATAATTTTTTATCCTGCCGATAGTTTTGGTGCCGTATTTTACCTGACTATGGTCTCTGAACAATCTATATCCTTATATAGAATCAAAGCTTCCATAGAATTGCAGTATGTCGTGGAGGGATCCCGCATCTGCGAGGTGTTGTAAATGTCAATGAAAAACAGAAATGAAGACGGGTTCACCGGTCTCGAGGCAGCAATCGTTCTGATTGCGTTCGTCGTCGTCGCCGCTGTGTTCAGTTACGTCGTGCTTGGTGCAGGTTTCTTCACCACACAGAAAAGCCAGCAGGTTGTCCATGCAGGTGTTACCCAGGCTGCATCAAACATTGTAGTCAAGGGTGAAGTCTACGGTCTAAATTCAACAGCTAACCCAGCTAATATCTCACAAATCAGGTTCGACATTGGACTTGCTGCAGGTGGTCTTCCAGTCGATATAGATAAGCTGGCGATCGTCATGAGTACAGGAGCAAATGTTGCAACATTGGGCCAGGAGAATTCAGGATCATTCAGTGCAACCGCTCCAGGTCAAGGCAATTGGACTGTAGTATCTCGAAATGGTGCATCTTCTAACCTCCTGCAATCAGATCAGATCTTCACAATAATGGTTACGCCACCAAATTCTCAGCCGTTAGTTCCTAGGACCGTATTTAACATTGAATTGAAACCTGAGCAAGGCGCTTCCCTGGGCATCATGAGAACGATCCCGGCAGGACTTAACCAAGTTAACCTACTCTATTAATCTTAACCCCTTTTTCGAATAATAGTATTCGTTTCTTTCATTATTCTGGGCAGTTTTTTTCAAATATTTTATCTTATTGCCACCTTCTGTAAAATCCCCCGGTTAGCAAAACTATAATAATGAAGAGTAGTGAAAACTACTACTTGTTATGGCAGTAAACCAGGCTCAGGTTGATCATATCATCTCGACGGCATCTGCTGATGATCCTGAAGTGAAACTGCTGAAGTTACAGGATGAGGTCGAACTTTTAAAGACTTCCATCAAGCGCTTGTTAATTGATATACGGGAACGCATGAACGATTTAGAAAATCCGTTCAATGCAGGGATGGGGGGTGGCGGGCTGAATGCCGATACCTCCCAGTTTACGAATGCCCTGAAAGGGGCGGCAGGAGCAGTAGAATCTGCGGCGGGCGCATTAAAGGTCTCCCAGGATATGCGGGATGAAGCCCAGGCCCAGCATGAGGCTCAGGCACACACGGATGCTCCCTCACCTCATGAGAGTAGTGAAGTAAAAGTGGTACCCGTATCCACTCCGGCAGTGGTTTCACCTGCCCGGCCGGATGAAGGAAGTATCATACGAATTCCCCTAAATACAGGAAGTTCAGAGGAAAACATGCTGGCCGCGATCAGGGCACAGTTTGCAGGGTCGGTGGCCCAGGGACAAACCATCACTAAGGGGTCCGATTCCACGGGAAAAGTCCGGCTTCAGAAAGTATTCCGGCTCTTTGAATGGACCAGCAAGACGGTGAGGAAATACGGTCATGACCGTGTGGACCTGATGCTCGAGTCATACCGTGCGATGGGATATATTTCAGATGAGTCGGCAAAGCTCGTCAGGGATATTACCCGCCTGATGCCGACCACACTTGGCGAAATGCATGAGATCAGTGCAGATGAATTTGTATCAGAGCTGTACGAACTGAACCATATCATTAATCCGACTGATGCGACGCTTGATCGTGACATGATTGAAGTCCTTATGGAAAAGCGGGGAAGTCCTGCGAAGATGCAGGGGGTTGCACGGGAAGAGCAATCGCGTGAAGAGCAGCCGGAATCAGATTTTATCCGGTCCAAAGACAGGATCTGATGAATGTCGAGTGAGTCAATCGTCACCGCCCTCTTTTTGATCGCTGCTGTCGTGGCCGCAGGTGTCCTGATCAGTGCCGTATTTCCCATCATATCGAGAACCACCGAGACATTTGGTTCGGTGGCGCATTCAACAGATGAGCAGATCAGAACAGATATCAAGATTGTAAATTATTTTGCAAATAGTACTGGAGATGATATCCAATCTCAAGTCTGGCTTAAAAATATCGGTACTTCCAGGATCCCAAAGAGTAATCTTGATAACGCAGATATTTTCTTTGGAAAGACTGGCAATTTCGCAACGATTTCTCATCAACCGAATAGCCTCATCCTGTCTCCACAAGGGTCAAATCCTCAATGGTGGAATCCCGGTGAAACTCTGCAGGTAACCATTATCAAAGAGCCAATGAATTCGGCGAGATGGCCAGAATCAAATGAACTAGCTTATTTTGCCTTTGTATTACCGAACGGTGTAAAGAGATCTATTGAGTTTGTAGCAGACTAAATCTGGAAAGAAGGACTGTTCAATGGCATTTGGAGAAATCATCGCATCGGCGATCGGGATTATGCTTCTGATAATTACTGCGTATGTCCTCGTCGGTGGTGTCCTCACGACTACGCAGGTGGCGATGAACGCACAATCAGAAATGACGGCCGTTCACATGCAAATGCTAGGGACTGCAATCACGAT
>CAIJED010000164.1 GCA_903819595.1 uncultured Methanomicrobiales archaeon
AGTCGTTCAAATAGGCAAAATGTTAGCACCCTCGTTATAAGAGCCCTTCAAGTGTGTCATTGGTATTCATCTGGAGCCAATACCCCTTTGTGGGATAGGTGAGTTTTGAGTCTGAAAAGGCCGGGTTCGAACTGCCCCTGATGTATGTTTCAGACAGGTGTGAAGAGGTATTAATGCCAATCAACGTGTCCCAGTTTCCATCGAGCTGACCAACCTGTGTGAGTAATTCACGGGCTGAAATTGCATCAACCCCCGTCTCTCCGATTGCGTTCCATCCCGTATACACGGGTTTGCTGGGCGGTAACGGGATACCGGTGGTATCGAACTGCAGGGGTATATCAACCGGGAACTTTGAATACACCCAGATGCCATCGAGGGGTGTCATGATCCCGTTGGTGTACTGTATCCAGGTTTTGTTCTGGCCATTGTAGAGTAACGGAGAATGATGATCAAAATCCAGGTTTGAAAAGACTACATCAACGGTATTCGACATCGCTGAAAGCTTTTTAGGGGTTGAAATGAAGTTCCAGCCCGGGTAAATCTTAATGATGTTTACCTGTACTTCAGACGCGGTCCTCGCTGTATTGTTTACCCAGGTCTCGTTGATAAGGCCAGTCCTACTGACGGTATGAGTGGCAATCGTATAACTGGTATCAGGTTGGAGTGCAGATGCCCTATAGGTCCTGATCCCTTTGGTCATGTTGTCCCTGAACACCCCGTCCAGGTAGATCATCACGGTATCAAAGTCTGCAGAGGATGGATCGGCCCAGGTCCAGGTGATACTGTTCTGCTGCAGGGAAACGGGACCGAGGTCTTTTATACTGTCGGGCGGGTTAACCTTTGTTTTGTTAAGTATCATCTGAACAGATGTCGTTTCACCTGCAATTACCGTAACTTCCCTGGATGAATCCCCATAGCCGTCCAGACTGCATCTGACAACATGGCTACCCGGGATAAGGCCCGGCAGGGTGGCAGGTGTAACATTCCCCGTATCCATATCATCGCAATAGATCTTTGCAGCCGAAGGATTGGATTCGATGAAAATCGAACCATTGGTGGGCGGTGGTTCCAGAGATTTTAATGCGTTATATGCGTTGAGTCTTCCACCCGTGGTGACTTTTCCCGCCAGGGACGGGACGGGATCAACAGTATTTAGAATTGCAGATTTTATTTGTGCGTTCGATACTCCCGGATATTTTGATCGGATTAATCCGGCAACACCGGCAACCATCGGAACAGCCATCGAAGTGCCACTTTTATAATCATAGCGACTATTTGAAATTGAACTTAAAATATCAACACCGGGCGCTGCGACATGTACGGTGGAGATCCCGTAATTTGAAAAAGATGCGAGGTTGTCATGCTGATCTGTTGCCCCGACTGATATGATATTATCCAGATCATAGCATGAAGGATATTGAGGGGAATTGTCTGTATTGACTCCGTTGTTCCCTGCAGAACATATGACCAATGCATTCGAACGTGCAATTGCCGCTTTTTCGGCAGGATCATACCCACCACCGAACGAACATGAAATTATCGATGCATCATGATATTTTGCGTTAGAGAATGCAATAATTTCTGAATTCGAATTTGAAAATTGATAGGGCAGGACCTTCGCGTGCCACATCACACCTGAAATGCCAATCCCGTTATTTCCTTCACCTGCAATGATTCCTGTGCAGTGTGTCCCATGATCGCCAAGATAAGATGTGGACGAAATGTCCCAGATATTGTTTTTCAGGTCAGGATGACCAATATCTACTCCATCAGGATCAATCACAGCGACAACGGTGTCTGGAGATCCTGTCGATATATCCCATGCATTCGGTGCAGATATTTTTGGTAACGCCCATTGCAAGTAATAATCAGGGTCATTTGGCAGGCTGTCTGTCGCACGAGATGATGGTGACTTTTTCTCCTGTTCATTCATACCGGAAGGTAATGTGGGATCAACCTTTTTGATATAATTGGGCTGGGCATATTCGATATAGGTAGTATTCATAAAGGATGCAATTGCAGAATCAACCGTCATATTGCCAGAAATTTTTACGAGCATAAGTCCTGTCAGGCCATAATCTCCATAATCGAAGGCAATTGTAGAATTTGTTCCTGCAAGCGTCTGTTGTGAAAGATTTTGGTACAGGTCCGGCTGATCAATGATCTCCTGTTTAAATTGAATAATGACCTCGTCTTTCACATATTCGTAGGTGGTACCATTGATATCGGTAAATGTTTCAGTTTCATATGGAACCGTTAAATTTTCGGGGATGGTGGTATTGATGTGCTGGTAAGCCTCATCCGCCGGGACTACGACAACAAAAAATAAACAACACAGGATTATCGCAACAAATCGTTTCAATCAGAAGACCCCCGGACTATTGGTCAATGATGCCATCTTTGATTGAGAAGAGCATAAGTGTTTGGTTTTCATCCGGTATTGATACTGATGAGAATCATTCCGTCTGGAATTGTATTCAGGAAAGGATAATAACCGTCAATAATGTGATCGATACTGTCAAATTGTTTTTTCAGGTCATGTCCAACGCATTATTTACCCTAGGATTCGGCTGAAAACCCTGTTCTATGCAAAATATAAATTCCACCATTTTCCAGCCGTTTTATCGCAAAAATAAGCCTGTTTTTTTTGTTATATGACCATTCACCTGCCCCATTTATTTTACCCCTCATTTTTTGGGTTTATACCTCTTGCATTTCAGCCCGTTAATGAAAACACCCAATTATTGATCATTTTCTAATATATTGTTTATTTGACCGTATTATCCGCTGATCAGGGCCCGTAATGACGTTAGTTTTGTTCATCTTACCTTGACTAATCAAGGGGAATCGCTGAACATAAGGCTATTGGCGGTGGGAAATGTGGAATTCGTTGAAGTATATAGTGGGAGATGAACTTCAAATGTTAACTGGCTTGAGGTGATCAAAAAGATGACTCAATGTCGCGATTACCAGGTAACCTGGTTGTCGATATAGGCATTAAAAGGAGAAAGCAGAAGTGAATACCGATGCCAGGTCCTTGACATGGTTACGGGATCTGTTAGTATTCCATAAGATAATTGAAATTAATATGAATGGGATATTATTGATAAAAGCGGGATAAAACCTATTAATGAAGAATAAATAATAGTGTACCAATAACCGGATAGAAGACGAACCAATGATGAGCAACCAGGGAAAAGATTCATGTTGGTGGTGCTCCACAATAGCCAACATCGGGGAATCTTCATCATACTTTAACAAGATCCCCTATGCGGACCATTAACTGGATGGAATAATTATTGGTTTTCGAAATGAAATGCAAAGTATCCCCGGGAAACGTATGACACGAACCATACAGGAGGTTTGAGATGTCGAAATTCGTTCTTAAACGACAACTTATCACAGACGCTGAGGGTATCCAATCGGCGTCATCCTACCGATGGAAGAATACCTGATAATCGAACGTAGTCTACCCCGGGGGGGCATCCCTGATAATCAGTCCGGGAAGTTGGATCTCATGAAACATGCAGCAAACGATACGCTCTTCATGGCAGATCTGATTGAGACAATGCACTCCTTCTCGACAGTAGACAGTGAATGGTGGGAGCATGAAACGTGACATATCAATGGCATATTTTCCTCGCATCGCTCGAGCCTGTTTGTGGGTCTGAACAGGCAGGTCATTGACCCGTGCTGGTAGTGAGCCGAGAACAAGTGAATCAAATTCTTCCCGTAGTGAATATCGTACCATTACCATCACGGAAATCTGCGACACGTGTAATTTACCCAAATGAGGTGCTAATTCCCCGGACATCAGGGGGTTTACCCCGGGAATCAATTGCATTGTGTTACCAGATCCGGACCCTGGATAAACACCGGTTGGAACAAGAGATAGGTGAGATTCATGATGTTGCATTGATGCATCAGATTCACGAAGCAATTCGCTTTCAACTGGACTTATAACCCAACAGCACTTTTCCTACCCCATCATTCATCCGCCCCCGTTACTGTACCCCCCCTTATTTTTGGTCTGTTCCTCTCGCATTTCAGCCAGTTAATAAAAATAGTCAATAATTGGTCATTTTTCAAAGTATCGCCCATCTTGCCCTTTTTTCTGCGGATCCGGGCCCGGAATGGCGCTGGTTTGATTCACCCTGCCTAAACCAGACTGTGGGAATAGATGGAAAATGGGTGCGATAATAGTTTGAATTAGATATTCGGCAGGGTTGAATACGGGAGATTAAAACTTTCAGCATCAACTACCTATTAAATAAGAAATGACATAGAGATAAATTGGGTTTAACAATGCGGGATATTATCACAACAGTGGAAATCTGGGAAGAAGGGGACATGTTCACCTCATATTGCCCTGAACTCGACATAGCAAGTTGTGGCAGGACAGCGGATGAAGCCAAAAAAAATCTTCAGGAAGTAATAACCATCCAACTGGAAGAAACGGTAAAACTTGGTACGCTAGATGACCTGTTACGTGAGGCAGGGTATACAACAGAGAACAATCTAGTACGGACCAATAAAAAAATCGTTTGTTTTGAGGAGATCAGGTTTCCAATTCCTGTATAATAGGAAGGTGTTTGCTTCCAAAAATTACCCGCAAATTATTCTCTTATAATCATGTATTTAAGGTGATACTTCCTGAATAAAATTGCGCCAGCGGATTGGCGGACCCAGGTCAGAATTTTTGAAGGTTTCGGCTGTACCTTTGTCCGCCAGAAAGGAGATCATTTGATCTTTCATCATCCTGACGCAAAACGTGCCGTCGTAATCCCACGTTATGATGAGATTCCCGTAACAGTAATTCTGAACAATATGAAAACTGTTGGAATGTCCCGTGAAGAATATCTGGAAAGATTGTAATGAAACAAC
>CAIJED010000165.1 GCA_903819595.1 uncultured Methanomicrobiales archaeon
CGCAGACCATGAACATTTTTATGACGATTTCAACACCGCAGAAGGAACGACTGCCTTTTCTCCTCATTTTCCTTCTGACCATTCTTTTCTTAATCGTCAGTATTATCGCGTTGGTCTCCGGCTGGCAGACGATATTCCTGAACCAGTTCAATTTTCCTATTATCCTCACATGGCTGTATCACGTAAGACCTGGTGTTGTGTTCCCGGTATTTATTGCATGTAGCTATTTTGTCCTGATAACCATCTTTTCGAATGATCCCGGCATTCCCGAAGATGCCCTTGTCCAGGTGTCAATCTCCATTCTCGTTGCCGGCGTTATGACGTACCTGTCCGTTATCAGAATACAGGAGGAAGATGCGCTGAAGAAGAATGAAGAATTTAACCGCGGGCTGGTGAAGGATATATCAAACCAGGTCGTGGTGTCCGGTCCTGACCGGGAAACCAGGTACGTGAACCCGGCATCTGCTACCATTCCTGGATACTCAGCAGACGAGATAGTGGGGACAGTGATGATGACATATCTGGCCTTTGACCAGCATGCCGAAATTGAAAAGGACACGGATGAACTATTCTCTTCGGGAAAGGGTAACTCACTGGATATCGGGATTATCTCAAGGGCAGGGCAGCACCATGCAGTCGTACCAATAGAATCTCCCCTTGATTTGAGGGATCATCCCGGGGTACTTTTCCGGCTGGTCAACGAGATCCCTCCTGGAATGACCAGGTTTGCAGACCATTTGATTGTCACGGTATTTTTTCACCTGATGGATAATGCCATGAGATACCATGGGAAGATCCCATTCATCAGGTTCTCTGCTGATGAACAAATGAGGAACAAAATGGCGATAACTTGATCACATGCGGAGACGACGGCGAAGGCGTCCTGGCAGAGATGGGGGTAAAAATCATCAAACGTGGGTCCGGTAAGAATACCAGGTTTGATTTCGCATTTTCCCAGGAACTCCTCTCCTTTACAGGACTCAAACGATCAAAGAGACGAACGATCCAGGCAATGCAGTACGGTTTGAGATCACAGTGCCAAAGCGAATGTGGTGGATAGGGTGGGAGAACGTATGACATTACCTGCTATCCGGGTCCTCTATGTCGATGACGAACCGGGTCTTCTTGAAATCGGGAAGCTGTTCCTCGAACGGAAAGGGGGGGTTTGTGTCAGTACCAATACATCCGCACAGGACGCATTTAATCTTCTGAATACAAAAAACTACGATGCAATTATCTCTGACTACCAGATGCCAGGGATGGATGGCATCGAGTTCCTAAAACTTGTCAGGGCATCGGGAAATACCATCCCCTTCATCATATTCACAGGCCGGGGACGGGAAGAAATCGTCATCCAGGCCTTAAATGAAGGTGCAGACTTTTATCTGCAGAAAGGTGGTGCATCCGAGGCACAGTTTGCTGAGTTGATCAACAAAGTAACGTATGCAGTTGAAAGACGAAAGGCCGATCAGGAACTGAACGAAGCCGGGGAACGCTATAAAGCGTTCATTTCGGTTTCAAATACGGGTGCCTGGGAATACCACGCTGATACCGGTTTTTTGTGGTGCAGTCCTGAATACCTGTCCATGCTTGGGAGAGACGCCAGCCAGTTTGACTTTTCCGGTGCAGAAAACCTGAATAAAGTCTGGATTGACCTGATTCATCCCGAAGATCGGGAACGAGCTGACCGGCATTTTAAAGATTATCTTGCAAATGGTTCCAATGGGCTATATGAAAGTAAGTTTCGCATGCGGCATTCCGACGGACACTGGGTGTGGATATGGTCACGCGGCTGCACACTCCGTGACAAAGGGGGAACCTTTACCAGTAAAACTGTCGGCACTCACATCGATGTCACCGAATCCAGACAGACTGAAGATACCATACGAAACAATATTGAACGCCTTCGAATGGCACAGGAGATTGGACTAACCGGCAGCTGGGAACTAAACCTTGAAAACGGTACTATCTGGGCATCAGATCAGGCATTCAGGACATTTGGTATTCCACAGCCTTGCGATGGAATTGTTTCACTTGAGGATGTGGAAGCCAGAATTCCCAAACGGGAGATAGTTCACCAGGCATTAGTGAATCTTTTGGAAAACGGGGATGACTATAATATTGAGTATGCTATTGAACCGGCCGATAATTCAGGTCAGAAAATAGTCCATTCAGTGGCAAGAATACTCTTCGATGCCCGAAAAATTCCGGCCCGGGTTGTTGGCGTCATTCAAGACATCACCGAACGGAAACGGGTGGAAGAGAGCCTGCGGCGATCTGAGATCCTCCTCCGTTCCATGATCGACAGCCCACAATCGATTATTATCTTCTCACTCGATTTAAATTACCAGTACCTTGCGTTTAACGCCAGGCACCAGGAGACAATGAGGGCGATCTGGGGGGTGGATATCAGGTCTGGCATGAATATGCTGGAGGTTATCGGGTATAAAAGTGACCGGGAAAAGGCTCAGGAGAATTTTAACCGGGCACTTTCCGGAGAGAACTTCTCGCTGATCGAAGAGTACGGGGATGATGCGCTGGAACGCAAATTCTGGGAAGATACGTACAGCCCGATATACGATGAAAATCACCGGGTCATCGGGCTCACCGTCTATGTCATTGAGATCACCGGTCAAAAGCAGGCAGAGAGAGAACTTCATGAAACCGAACGAAGGATGGAAGATATCATCGACTTCCTTCCTGACGCCACGTTCGCAATCAATGAGTTGGGACAGGTGATCGCCTGGAACCGGGCGATTGAAGAAATGACAGGGGTCCGGGCAGTCGATATACTTGGTAAAGGCAACTTTGAATATGCACTTTCCTTTTATGGCGAACGGCGTCCGATATTGATCGATCTCGTCATGATGCGGGAGCAGGGACCATTAAACAACTACACTGCGGTGCAAACGAATGGCGATGCCCTGACTGCTGAGACCAGTCTGGCCCGGGTTGGCGGAAAAGACACCTGTCTCTGGGGAAAGTCAGTCCGGTTTAAAAATTCATTGGGCATTGTAGTCGGTGCGATTGAGTCAATAAGGGACATCACCGATCGCAAAATGGTTGAAATTGCCCTGGAAAATTCACTGAACCTTTACCGGGCAATTTTTGAAACTACAGGAGCAGCGACGATTATCATCAACAGTGACACGACAATTATCCTGGCAAATTCGGGATTTGCTAAATTATCGGGCTTTACCATCGATGAACTGGAAGGGAAGAAAAGCTGGACCGAATTTGTAAACTGTGAGGATCTCGAAGGTTGAAACGCTTTCATTTTAAACGGCGTGATGATCCTTCTGGAGCACCGGGTATCTACGAATTCCGTTTTATCGACAAGTATGGCAACATCAGGTATTGCCTGAATAATGTCGCCGTGATTCCCGGAACGACCCGGAGTGTTGCCTCGGTAGTAGATATCACCGGGCTGAAAACGGCGGAGACGGAACTCCGGCAAACCCTTCATCAGCTTACAAAAAATGAACAGGAACTGCGGGAAAGTGAGGAGAATTACCATACTGTTTTTGAAAATACCGGAACTGCGACCGTTGTACTGAGTGAAAAAGGTACGATCGAATTAGCAAATAACGGGTTCGAACTGCTCAGTGGCTTTTCAAAGGAGGAGATCGAAGGAAAGAAGAACTGGACCGAATTTGTGGTCAATGATGACCTGGAATGGATGCGCAACCAACACCAGCTCCGCAGGGAGGACAGGGAGAAGGCGCTCACCAGTTATGAATTTCATTTTGTTTCAAAAAAATGGGACATCCGATCTGTTTACCTTTCTGTTGATGTGATTCCGGGGACGAATAAGAGCATTGCCTCCCTTCTGGACATCACTGACCGGAAACAGGCTGAGGAACTGTACCGGACGGTCTTTGAAAATACCGGGACCGCGATGATCATCGTTGAAGAGAATTCAATTATATCCCATGTAAATGAAGAAATGGAAAAATCTGGGGGTATTCAAGGAAAGAGATTGAAGGCAGGGTGAAATGGTCTGCATTGGTTGCCGAAGAAGACATAGAAAAAATGCAGAACTACCACAACACCCGGTGGAAAGATCCTGGTACGATACCCAAAGATTATGAATTCAGATTTATTCATAAAAATGGAGAGGTCCGTGAAGCCACACTGAGCGTTGCGATAATTCCAGGCACAAAGAAGAGTGTAGTGTCCCTCCGTGATATTACGGAATGATAAAAGCTCGACCGGCAGGTGAAGGAAAGAACGGTCCAGGTTGAGCAGCTGCTCCGCCAGAAAGATGAGTTTATTGCACAGGCCGGGCACGACCTTAAGACGCCCCTCACTCCGATCATCGCCCTTCTCCCCCATATTTATAAGAAGGAGCAGGACCCAGAGCTCCGGAAACTCCTGGCAATGGTGATGAGCGACGCTACCGGTATGAAACATCTCATCACGGATATTCTCACACTCGCAAAGCTCAATACACCTTATACGACAGCTGATGCCGAAGAGATCGTACTGGTCGACGAGGTAGAAAAGGGGATCCTGAAGCATACTTGGATGGCCTGGAAAAAGAGCCATAGCATAAAAAATTCGGTTGGTCCGGATATCAGGATATGGATGACGAAATCGCATATTGAAAGTCTGTTTGATAATCTTATCGGGAATGCGGTCAGATATACACCCGAAGGAGGTACGGTCACAATTTTTTCAAAAGTTGCCGAATGGATGACGATGATATCCATCGCTGATACCAGGATCGGTCTGAACCCGGAAGAGACTATTCGAATATTTGACGAGTTTATAAGGCAGATTCATCCCGGCACGAGCGGGACTCCTCGGGTCTGGGTCTTACCATCGTAAGCCGCATTGTCCACCTGTACGGTGGGCATATAAAAGCGGAAAGCCCAGGAATCGGATGTGGTTCTACCTTCACAGTTACTTTTCCCAGGCGTTAGTGAAGGATTTAGTGAGGCCTTGTTTCAATAACATCGCACCATTAACCCGGGAATCTTTATCAACACAGGATAAAAAGGGTGTATATTATGGGACCTCCCGGTAATGATACGACTTCTGGTGGCAGTTCAGATGCAATGGAACGGGTGATGATAGTCGATGATGACCTGCATATTCTGGTAGCCGTGAAAACGGTTCTTAATGAGGCAGGGTTTCCGGTAGACATAGCGGAGAGCGGGGATGAATGTATTTCTCTCCTCAAAGCAGGGTGGACTGGGATCATCCTGCTCGATATCATGATGCCCGTGATGGACGGGTGGGACACCATTCATGCCATTAACAGGGAAGGAGTCGGAGGGAATGTCCTCATCGCGATGCTGACAGCAAAAGAATCACCGGACCGAAAGATGATCGGTCTCCAGGAATATGTCTTTGACTACATCACTAAGCCATTTGAACCGGCAGAACTGGTAAACAAGGTCCAGCTGTATAGTAAATACATAAGAAGATGAACAGTGCGAGTTTAACCATGCGGACAGAGGATCATTTCCCGATTATAATAATCGGTTCCTCCACGGGGGGTCCCCAAGTCCTTGAAGAGATCTTCTCCAGGGTAGTACGGGTACCTGGCGCGATCATCATCGTGCAGCACCTGTTTCATTCATTTGTTTCCGTTCTCGGTGGTCAAATTCATGAGGCTTGTGGTACACCCGTCGCTATTCCATCTGAAGGGGAATCCGTCTGTGCCGGGACAATTTACCTCGCACCGGGCGGCCGGCACCTCCTACTGAAGAACAACCGGATATTTTGTTTTTCAGATACTGATAAGTTACATGGGGTCAGGCCCTCAATCGATCTGGCCATGAGATCGCTTAGCCCTGGACAAGGGAAAAGGTGTATGGGTATCCTGCTCACCGGAATGGGTGAAGACGGCGCAAAAGGTATTGACCATATCAGGAAAATCGGAGGAGTTACGGCGGTCCAGGACCCCCTGACCTGTGCCATCATGAGCATGCCGCTCTCGGCAATTGCTACCGGTTCAGTGGATTATATTCTGTCACCACAGGGTATTGCCACCATGATCAACACATTCGATCCAGGTGGACAACAATCCCGGTAATATGGTAGAGCGGGTCCTTCCAGTGGAAAGAGGGAGGGTTCAGGTTTTCAGTTTGAACTTGTTCATTTCTGAATTAATCGTGGCGATTGCCGAGTTAATCTCCTTGATTACCTGAGTAATATTGTGAACCACGGCTAGGGCTTCTTCACTCGTGGTAGAGGAATTCAATGCATCCTTGGCAGTCTGCCGTACAAGTCCTGACATTTCATTCACACTTGCGGTGATCTCTTCAA
>CAIJED010000166.1 GCA_903819595.1 uncultured Methanomicrobiales archaeon
GTAGGAACGAAAAGATATGTAAAACTTGGATCGGTATTACAAACGCTCAAAATGAATGGCTTGAATTTTGTAGGTAAGGGTCTTGAAATAATTCATGCTTCGGGGCATTGACCAGGAACGGGAAATTGTAATTAAAACGACAAATATAAGCAAAAAAAATTATTGGATCTCGCCGTTCAACTCAACGAAAAGCTCTGCAATTGTTGCCTGACGTTCCGCGTAGGCATCGTGCTGGTGGATGCTCTCCTCGTTTGTCTGTTTTATTGTAACAAGGGCATCACCAGAAAGATCATGGAACTCCGCCAGGACTTTTTTCGCCATCTCCCGTACGCAGTCCTCGACAAATCTCGGATTTTTATGTGCAGAGAGTACCACATAACTTTCATCGCCACGTTTAAGAAGTTCAAAAATCGGGGCACTCATCGACTCCTTCAGAATATCGATAATCGTTTCAAGTTTGACGTGCTGATCATCATCTGTTTCAATACAGAGAAAACCCCGACCTCGCTGGTTGTGTGTGGCCATGGGAACCTCGTCGAAAAACTTTGAGATAGTCTCCTTATTGACACCAAGGTCTTCGAGGACATATTGAGCCCTCTCTTTCATGATATTCTGGGCACAGGGGCACGCAGTCATCCCCATCACTTCCGCACCGATACTCTTCCTGACGATAGGACTTCGGAACGTCCTCCTGGCAACAGCCCGTGCGTGGACACTGACAACCTCGTGGCAACTTGTCTTGCTGACCGGGGTCTCCCGTTTCACCATGAACTGGCTCCGCATCAGGACCTCAGTCCGGTCGGCATATTCATGCCGGTCAAGCAGTTTTCGCGCAACCACACTGCACAGTTCTTCAATTTCCTTGACATCACCATCGATCGCCTGCTGGAGCACCTCATCGATTACTTCAAAATTTCGTGAGAGGTTGGCTCCTTTGAGACTTCCGGGAAGGTCCACGAAAACATCGAAATTCGAGATGAAAATTACCGGGCGCCTGTCGGGTCGTGAGACTTCCACAAGTTTTTTCACATTCTTGACCCCGACCCGGGTCAGATTGATGCGTACATCCGGGCAGGTTGACTGAACATCCGGTAAAATTCCCCCGAATCTTGGTTCTATTGTCTCTTTTATGGTTGATCGCTCTCCAAAAGGGATATAACCCAAGGTACTTTGATTATTTTTTTTTATAAAATATTTATGTGCTTGGTAGTTGATATAAGGATGATAGACCATGCTGAAAAAATACTATGAGTCAGACGCAGATATGAGCGTCCTGTTCGGGAAGCGGATTGCGGTAATTGGATATGGTTCCCAGGGGCGGGGCCAGGCACTAAACCTTCGTGACAGCGCTCTGGACGTGATCATCGGTCTTCGACCCGGAAAAAGCTGGGATGCAGCTACAGCGGATGGGTTCAAGGTATACCCGGTCATGGAAGCCGTAAAAATGGCGGACATAATACAGATACTCCTGCCTGATGAGAACCAGGCTGCAGTGTACAGGAGCGAAGTGAAACAATATCTTACCAGGGGGAAAACCCTGATGTTCTCCCACGGGTTCAATATTCATTTTGGCCAGATTGTCCCCCCTTCGGATGTCAATGTTATTATGGTCGCCCCGAAAGGACCCGGGTTTATGGTAAGGAGACAATATGAAGAAGGAAAGGGTGTCCCGGCATTGATTGCCGTTTCACAGGATTTCACAGGCAGTGCACATAAGATCGCACTTGCCTATGCAAAAGGGATCGGCGCGACACGCGCAGTAGTGCTTGAGACCTCGTTCCGTGAAGAAACCGAGACCGACCTCTTCGGGGAGCAGGCTGTCCTTTGCGGTGGTATTACCTCCCTGATCAAGGCCGGATTTGAGACCCTTGTCGAAGCCGGGTACTCCCCGGAAATGGCATACCTCGAGGTACTTCATGAGACGAAGCTGATTGTCGACCTGATTTACGAGGGCGGTTTAACGAATATGAGGAAATATATCAGTAATACCGCACAGTACGGGGACCTCACACGCGGCCCGCGTGTTATCGGTTGCGAGTCACGGGAAGCGATGCGCGAGATACTCGGGGAGATCCAGAGCGGTGAGTTTGCCAGAGAATGGATGCTTGAGAACACGGTCAACCGCCCGGTATTTAACGCCCTCACGAAGAGAGACGAAGACCACCTGGTTGAAAAAGTGGGGGCTGAAGTGCGTGCACTAATGCCCCAGTTCCGGCAATAATCAGAACAAATACTTTTTCTTCGTGGTGGGGTAATCCAGAATACTTCCGGCTCTCTGTGGATAGAAATGGTTGACGACGGTTTGAGATTCCATGCGGAGGGATAATCCGGAAAAAATCAGGCCCCTGATGATAAAACGTATGTGACGGTTCCCGCCGGATAGTACTATTTACCCATAATTATTACCTCGGACGTCCCTTGTACTATACAATTATGGTCGAATCGTATGAGGCACTTTTAAAACAGGCATATTCACACATGCCCGAGGTCAGTGAGTCCCACGAACGGTTTACCGTTCCGGAAACAAAGAGTTATATCGAGGGGAAAACCACCGTTTTTGAAAATTTTGTGGAAATCGCAGATGTGGCGAGACGTGATAAAGACCACCTGATGAAGTTCCTCCTGGGTGAACTTGGTACTGCAGGTAAGATCGATGGTAACCGTGCAATATTTAATGGAAAATTCGAAAGCACCCTGATAAATTCACTGGTAAAGAGTTATGTGGAAGATTATGTGATATGCTCTGAATGCGGCCGTCCTGATACCCGTCTCGTAAAGGATGATCGATTCCTTCTGTTACGTTGCGATGCCTGCGGGGGCCACCGGCCGGTAAAGAAAAGAAAAGCTCGTACAGAACCCATTACCAACGAGCTACAGGAAGGCGCAATCCTCGAGGTCGAGATCCAGTCTGTTTCGAAGAGGGGTGACGGCGTGGTAAAGATGGGCAAATACATTATGTATGTTTCAAATTCAAAACCAGGGCAGACAGTTAAGGTTAAAATCGCCAGGATATCCGGGTCCATCGTATTTACAGAACGGGCGGTATAGTCCCAATAATAACCACTCTATCCGCGATAAGCAAGCCGGGCAATAATTGTAGAAAAGACCCGGCTCAAAATTTTATACGGTTAAAAATAGTATTTGTTACTGTTTTTCCATCAATGAAAGGAGTTCATCGCAATACCCCGATGTCCTGGTGCATGCGTCGCGGATCACGTCCAACGGATCTTTTTTACCATTTGTCGTTACCAGGAGTTCAGGATCTGAAAACTGGAATTCGATAACATATCTGGCCACATCGACATCAGGGTCCTTAAGGATCTCGTCCGTTAAAGTATTCATGAAGGTATGTCCTTCCCCCTGAATAATCAGCCTGGCCTTATCTTTTTCCAGCTCGAGCAACTTAATATTCATTCACCTATGATTGGGAATGTGACCCCCATAATGGTATTGGTGGTGTCCCCTCCCCAACTCCAGGGAGAAAACCGGCGGACACAGGTCCTGGTCGCATAGGTATCAGGATTCCAGTCCCCAGGCATTAGTGAAACGGGTTTTCTTGTGAAAATTGTGAAAACCACAACATTGTTGATACATAACAATGATTTTTTATATTATCATCAGTCAAGGTGTTGCCATAAGGCTTAACGGCCGCTTTTTCCATGAAAAAC
>CAIJED010000167.1 GCA_903819595.1 uncultured Methanomicrobiales archaeon
CATGATGAAGCGGGGAATTCTGCAGATGGAAGCACGTTTCCGGAAACTGCAGCAAACATCATTGAAGGTGAAACCGGGGTTGAAACCGGGAATAAACAGTTTAATAGAAAAATATTTATTAATAATAGTACTAAGAGCGGAAATTCAGAGAACAAAGAACCGGAAGGACCAGGTGAAGGGTCTACTCCTGTGTGTGTCTGTGAAAGTGAATCTGCTTCCAACGAAATTGACCATGGGGCTTTTCATTCTCCGATTTCAAAAGTACCACCCCCAATTGCCGCTACCATTAGCTGCACATTCCGCAAAGATGCAGAAACTGCAGCAAACAGCCCTATTCTGCAGCACATATCGAGCCGTGATTACAAGATGCTTGACATTCCCGAGTCCCGGACCTTATGCTCCTTATGCGGCCATAAGGGTTCGGAATATGTTGAAAAGCCGACGTCTGAACGGAAGGCGAGGGCAGATCGTTCGGCTATCAGGATCTGTAAGGTCTGTTATAAAACGGCACGGAAGCGGGAACAGGGTGAAAGTCCTCCTCTCCCGGGTATTCTTACGATCGACAGGATGGAGAATATTTCAAACGATATTGGCCGTTGTTCGGTTTGCAACCTCGAAAAAGCGGTGTACATCGACAGGGAGGCGGGAACGAGTATCTGTCAGCACTGTTACGACCGTGAGGACAGGGTGACCAGGGCCGCTGAAAGGGGTGCCGGTAAATGACCACCTGCACGGTGTCCCTCCGGACCGCACTCCTGATCGCAAAAGACAGAAAAAAGGCCATTCCGCGGTGAAAACGGTGGCGTCTGCGGAACCCGGAAAAGGACAGGGAGCAAAGGAGGGCATATTATTGTCGGAATCGTGCAGAAATCGCAAAAAATAGCATGATTCGGTACCGGGTGAAAAAGGAGGCTAATGCGGGCGATTTAAACGAACAGGGACGGGATATACCGGGGAGGGTGGTATGATGTATCCTCTGGTATGGCGGTTGATCTCTGCTATAAGGTCATTATTGGGGGTATCCGAAGAAGCCCCTGGTGAAGTTGGAACAGTAATCCAGGGGCCGGTAGTTCCGGACTGGAAGATGGAACCGGTAATCCGGGACTCATTTGTGAAGGTGGGGCGGATTGCGATGAGCGATGAGGGAATGGTATTTCATTCAGACCTTGACGAACGGGGATTTATCCTGCTGAATGAGGATATTGACGCGGTCCTCGACGGGGATACAAGGAACATCAGGTTGCTTGAAATAATGGATAACGTTGGATTCGCCAGGCTATCGATGTCTGGAAAGGCGTTGAAACTCGCCATTTCCCCGCATTATCATACGGTTCCTTTGCGATCTGTATTAGCGGTGCTGGATGGCAGGAACAGGAAAGGGGCAGTTTTTATGGGGAAATGAAAAGAATATAAATATGTCAGACAAAACGGTAAAAATCATCAATATCAATTTTTGCCAGTTAAGCAAGCCTTTAAGCGTTCCTGGTTTCAATTCATCATGATCGGGAATAACTGTGCCTATCTTTCCTTCGCCTGTCATTTTCGAAAGACGCACATGGCTTCCCGTTTGCCCGGATATCGAAAACCCGAACTTATTGCATAAAATTTTAATGGCCAGGTCACAAGAAACCGAATTTATGACGAGGCAACCGATGACACCTCAAAGGTTGTCAGGATCGCCCGTCTCTTTTTTGTTAAGGGGAATTCTTCCAGATAGAGCTCTGTAGCTCCCTTTAGGTTGCTGACTGCCTCTTCAACAGTACTACCCTGGCTGACCGTACCGACCTCAGGGCATTCTGCAACATACATGTCATCCTCTGTATGTAGCACCGCAGTAAATGTAGACATAATTATCTCCTGAATCTAATTGGGTTGTTTTATCCTAAATTCTTTGTTGAGAATTCCCGGCTTTTAAAAAATGCAGCCTCACCACCGTTTCCTCATGTATTCTATACAATCAAGGAGGGAGTGTTTTTGGGCCAGGCTTTGGTATCACGATTTCGTCTTTTACAAACTGGTCCCGTTACGATCGCTTTTGGCCGTGCTGGACGGCAGGAACCGGAAAGGGGCCGTTTTTATGGGGAAATGGGGGGATGTACTGGCAGCTATGTCCACACGGCACGAAAGCAAAAGAGGAAAAAAATTGTTGGATTGATCTTACCTTGCTGGTATGATCAGTGAGCGCTCTCCGGCGGGCATGAACTCGCGGATTGCACCCTTTGCGAACTCTCTGCGTGGTTCGGCAAAGTCGAACTTGAGCGAGGGGTCGGCGAAACAGATCTTGATCAGGGGGCTGAGGGTCCATGCGTCGCCACGCCCGAAGTGGGCTGCACCGGCGATTGCGGCGTACTCTCCCTGGTGACCGACGTTCATCGCGTAGTTCGGGTAGTTTGGTCCACGGAGTTCTCCGATACAACCTTCGTCGCCACGGATGGCCATCGAGTTTGCGGAACCGCACTGGTCCTGCAGGTCGTAGCCGAAGAAGCCGAGACGTGACCATCCTTCCGTGTGCTGGAGCATGGACAGGTACCATCCGTTCAGACCGGCATTGGAGTTGCAGGTACCGAGCGAACAGGAAAGACCTGATGCTGCTGCAAGTACGGATGCACGCTGTGAGCCACCGAAGTGGGTTTCGAGTGCAGTCGGGAACTGTTCGTACTGTTCCATACCATAGAGCGTGACTTCAGTTGCAACATCGTTGACTGCTTCCTGCTTGCATGGTACCTTGCCGGCTCCACCGTACTTGGACTTGACATAGTCCATACCGTAGTAGGTGTAGTCGTCGAGGATGTTGTCGGTGTATGCGGCGGTTGCATACTGTGTGAATCCGACACCACCGGACATGTAGGACCCGAGCCAGATCTGGTCGAATAACATGGTCCCGGCGCCGACAACCTCAAGGGATGCACGGACTGGGTCGTTCGGGTACTTGCGGTCTGCTTGGATCATATCGGAGAAGTGACCGAACTTGATACCACCGGGCTCGTTTGGACCACGGGCACGGCGGGCTGGCAGGATGTCGGCCATCTGGATGACACCCGCGTGCTTCGCGGCGTAAGCGAGGTCTGCGGTTGCGGCTTCACCGGCGCACATCTTGTATGCGTTGATGAAGGACATACCGATCTGCATGGCTGACCATCTTGAGGTGGTCCCACCATCGCAGGTCCTTGATACGGTGGTCGGGATGTGGACTGCCTGCCACATGGACTTCCCTACTGCGGCCTTGAGCTGCTCTGCACTCTTGCCTGGGAAGAGCTTCTCAACATTGATCAGGAACTGTGGCTCGATGTCGTCTGCCATCTCGTCGTCACCGGTAAATACCTTGACGTAACAGTCGTCGACGAGTGCCGGGTGGGTCTCGACCATGTGTTCCTGGACAACGGCTGCACCTGGCATTGCGTGGTTCACAATGTGGAGGTACTCGTTGATGGTCTCAGGGGTAACTTCCTTACCGAGACGCTTCTGCAGGGTCTGGTGGGCGAGGTCAAGTCCGACGATGATGGTCCTCCGGATGTCGTCCCACATCTGCTGCATGGCAGCATTGTTGACGAAGTGGAGGTCATCACCCTCAACGAAGACACCGGTGCCGCTGACTTCGTAGGTCATCAGCTGGCGCTGACCGAGTGGGATACCACCGCAGTGGCAGCGGACTGGGTCATACTGGCTGATTCCACGTTCCATCGCAACTTTCTGGCCTTCCTTGAGGAACTCCATCTTTCTTGGAGACTGCTTTAAGCCTTCACGGGCGAACACGGTCTGGGTTGCCTGGGGGTCCTCTGCGAACTTTGTCTTGAGCGCCTTCAGGAAGAGCTTCTGGGTCCTTTCGATTTTCTTTGTTGCCATCACAATCACTCCTTTGGCATGAAGCCGTATTTGGTCCTCAGCGAGTGGACACGCTGGACATATTCGATATATTCTGCGTCACTACGGAAGGGTACGCCAACAAGTGAGTGGAAAATACCTGAGTGTGCCTTAAGCCACTTTTCGTCCATTGGCTTTCCGACCTTGACTTCCTTGTCAAGTGGAACGCCGACCTGGTCCTTTACATATTTCACAATGCCGCTCTTCTTGTCGAGGACGCAGCGCTGTAACATGTCGAACATCATGCCGTCTTCTGCGAGCCGGAGTGAGTGTCCGTGCACGGTACAGCCACGGATTGCAGTCCGGGCCGGGTCAAAGAGGACGGTATTAACGAGTTCCTTCGAGTATTTCTCAAGGTCTCTCTCACGGCATTCGAGGATCTGACGTCCTGAGAGGGTCCCTGGGTCAATGCCACGGAACTTGTATGCCTCGAGGTATGACCTGAGGTAGGGGTGGCAGGGTGCATTGTACATCGAGTCAGCGAACTGGATGTAACGGATGCGGTCCCCGGCCTTTGCACCATCGGTTGGGGTTACGAGCTTTCTGATCGGGCATGCTGGTTCCTGCTGTTCTGCAAGGGGGGGGTGGGCAGTCTTGTATGCGGACCCTGGTGCACGGTGCCCGAGGACCAGTACGAGGTCTTCATCGGTGATGTCGCGAACCTTTTCCAGCTTCGAAGCCGGGTCCATGTACTTGCGCCTGTTGTCGGCGATAGTGGATGAACCTGGTCCATACTGTGGTTTGTAAGCCATGTTTTTATCACTCCAAAATTTATTGATTCTTCATAAATTTCATTACTGCATGAATGACTTCAGCCATTTTCTCGCGGGTTGGTGTCTGACCACGGGTTACCCCGCTAACAATTGCGATCACGGTACCCTTCGTCACCACCTTATCTTCCGGCGGCATTACTACCGCGGTTTTTACCCCTACCCTGGCAAGGTCTTCATAATCGATCGGGGCCTGGGAGACCACGACTGCCGGGATGTTGCAGGCCTGAAGAATATACTTCACCTTATGCACGACATGTGACCGGACATTTCCATGATGAAGGATCGCAAGTTTATGCTTCTCGATCTGCCGGATCTCTTTATCGTTTATGCCGAAATATGCCCCGATTACTCCTCCGCCGATATTCTGGACACCGGGCGGGACACCGCTTCCGGCGTTCAGGACAAGTGTACTGATACTGTACTCGATTCCCTGTTGCCTGAGTGCCGAGGTAATATCACACACGGGTTTGGTGACGTGACGCCGTCCCGGGGACATGCCGACCACGATTACATCCGGGTAACGGCATTCTGATATCGTCCCACGTTGGGCAATTCCTCCTCCTTTCCCCATGCCCATCGCCTCACGGCAATCGACAACCTGGGTAACTCGTCCCATCGGCATCGTTATTTTATTCCCTGAAGAATTACCGGCCCCGATTTGCTCTTTGGATCTGCGAGACCGAGGATCATTCTGTCTGCATCTGGTCCATATTTTGCATAGTCAGACGTTGTTGGCTCAGTCTTCATGTACCGACCTTCCTGGATCCGGTACGTAAACTGGGTAAAGACCTGGTCGCACGCATCCTTCAGTGCGGGTATCACATCGCGGTTCTCAATCTCGAGCAGAATCGTTCCCACATGGACCTGAAGTTCCACTTCCTGGTCACCGACTTTTATGTTTTTCCTCATTTCATGAGGGTTGTCCAGCCCGTGACTCGGCCCGTAAGGGATAGTGGCGGGGAGGCGGGGTCCATTGAGGAGCACCCGCCTGATCCCTTCTGTTTTCATTATCAGGTTGAGGAGACGTTCTAAAGTCTCAGGGTTAAGTAAACGCTCTGCGGCAATTCTTACCTGGGGAAATTTGGCATCTGTCATTCGTATCCTGAATGGATTTATGCGTTCTTTGCAACTGACTGCATCGGCTTCTTGAACTCGTCGATCTGACCGAAGGTGTCCTGGTAGATCTTGGATGTGGCCTCTGGGCCGAACATCTGGGTACCTGCGTCGAGGCAACATGCTGCGACGATACAGGGCATACCGACACCGGCAGCGTGACGGGTTACAACGTGGTTACCGTTGAAGACCCCTGGGCCACCGCCACCATAGATCGAGTGGCTGAAGAATGAGAACCCGACTGCAACACCCATTGTACGACCGAAGTCGGAGCCTGGGAGGCCGGTCTCATGCTCGAGCAGGTCATTAAAGTACAAGAGGGTCGCGGAAACTGCCTGTGCGAAACGTCCGGCACCGCAGTTCACCATGGTTGCTGCCAGGGTCCCTGCTGATGCGTAGGCGTTCCAGAGCATCGGGTCCTTGGTGTCCATGAATGTGAAACCACTCTTGGCTTTCTTCCCTGCCTTGATGACCTTGTCTTCAATTGCTCTCTCTACAAGGCTCTGGACAACGGTACCGATAGTTCCGGTCTTACCGTTCGCCTTGACGAGGTCGTAGACAATGTTGTTTGCATTCAGTCCCTGGTATGCGAGAAGCAGGAGCTGTGCACGCTCGAAGGGGCCGATTGCGGCACCCATCTCGAATTCTCCGGCCTGCTCGAATATGGACGAAAGTGCTGCACCCTGGATTGCATTCCGGTGGGTCATCATTGCTGCATGGTTTGCAGGGACGTTACGGAGTGCGTACCCGAGACCTTCGTTGTTCTGTGGGATTGACAGGATTGAGACAACGGCGCCTCCCTGCATGTCCATTGTCTGTGGGTAGGTACCCCAGACGGCTGCTTTGACCATCGACATGTTGAACATATCGACCTTGTACTGGTCCATCAGTGCATAGGTGGTGGCTGCTGCGACTGCCGTTGATGCTGCATCATACGTTGCTGCTGACTCAAGACGGGCTGTCGGGACCTCGACGAGGATCATCTTGCCGCCGCCGACCTTGGTGATCTTGGTGTTGTCACCGGCGGTGACTTCGACCATTTCCTTGATCTTGGCTGAGAGTGTATCACAGTCCTTGACACAGTCCACTTTCATGGTGCGCCCGAGGATTTGGTTGCTCTTGCCACCGACCTTTCCGGTCTTCAATGCCTCATCAATACCGGCGAAGTTGACTGCGACAGTCCTCTTGGTCAGGTCGATGATCTTCTTCATCCCTGGGTTGACCAGCGGGCTGATTTTCTCAAGGCTGACTCCGCTCTTGAGAACTTTGCCTTCATCATCATAAAGGTCAACTGTTTCCTTGTATTTTGCCATAATTTTCCTCCGATAGTTTACATTTCCGAAACTGTACAATACGTTCACTGATGTGTATGAGCGCATAGGCTCACGAATGCACGCTGAAGGTCACTATTTGCACGTCCCCTCATGGGACAGTTGTATATTTATATAATCGAAATATAAGGATTGTGTTTTTTATTTTCAATAAATAATATAGTAATATTTAAATAATTACTTAATGAGGGGGAATATTCAAATATTACTCCCATATCAGGAATCATTCATAAATCAAGTATGACTAAAATCAAAAAAAGTATTACGAATTACTACACTATCCCTTCAATAATATGAATTTTCAGTGCGCTTTTTTATTAAAAAAGATCAGATTTTCTGGTATAAGTGACCATATACCATCTGACCTTTTCTTTTCTTGTGACGTTCGCCGGTGTCGCCAACATAATGGGCAAACTTTGCGGTGATACCCTCAATTTCAAGGTCGACATCATCGACATACTTAAAACCGGGCATCATCACGTCAATGGTGCCGAAGATGATGACCTCTCCCTCCACCATTTGTCCGGCAACCTTGCTGGGTGCGTTTCCTTTGACGATAATTTTCCCGCCTTCTGCATGGGTTGCAAGGTGAACATCCACGTTCCCGTTGATGACCATCTCTCCGCCTGTCATGTACATGCCGACATCACTGCCAGCGTTCCCCTTCACGAGGATCCTTCCACCGGACATGCCACGCCAGTCTCCCCGGTATGCAGCACCAAGGTAATTTCCGGCGTTCCCCTCAATAATGAGTTCTCCACCTTTCATCGCTGTTGCTGCAAACGCCTGGATATCACCTTTTACGAGCATCCTGCCGCCGGTCATCCAGGCACCTGCGTAAAGGTCCGTGCTGCCTTCGACAACGATCTCACCGGCACTCATCTTCATGCCGATGTACTTGACTTTCTTCACATCACCGCGAACGACGATCTTTGTATCTTCAGCGGTTGCTCCTGCATCACCGGAAACTTCAAAGTACTTGCCGAGTGTGGACTTCGTATTTCCTTCGTAGACATGAAGTTCTGCGATTTGCGCAACTGTTTTTCCGGCAAATTCATCCGGGCAGATGTATTCGGCTTCGAGGTACAACGCCGGGGGGTTTTTCATGGTTATTGTTACGGTTGCCATGTTCTACACCTACACCTGAGTTGCATCTACCTCTAGGGCATACGGGTTCGGAACGAAGTGGTGTCCGAGTGATTCGTAGTTTGCCTGGGTGATACTGTAATATTTCAGGAATTTTTCCTTGATATCACGCATTACCTGCGGGTTGTCCGGCACTTTGGCATCGACCCAGAGCGTACGTTTGTTGCCGATGTTTACGATGTCACCATGTGTGACAACCTGAACGCCGCTCTTGAATACGTATGCTGCCTTGGAGAAGGCGGTCTCGATCATTTCGGGGTCAGCCAGTGGCTTCTCCGGGTTGAAATCATACACCGCGATATCTGCATCCATGCCCGGCTTTAAGCCGCCACAAATCGAGGTCAGTCCGAGAGACTTTGCCGGCCCTGCCCGGGTCATCTGGGCGAGCTCGTAGAGCGTGATTTCACGGTCTAAATTAGCAAGAGTTGATGCACCGATTACCTTGTCCGCATTCTTGAATGTGGTGAGCCGCTCGTCGCGGGCCTTCTTGCTCATCAGCCACTTGAAGACACGGGGGTACCGGGTGAATGGTCCTGCATTCGGGTGATCTGTCGTGATGAAACAACGCATCGGGTCTTTTGCAAGGAGTGCAAGTTCAAGACCGATTGACCACTGGATTGCACAGACCTTGATATCCGGACTGTAAATATATGGCACGATGCCGGCCGCAGTCTCAAGTTCCACATCACAGTTTGCCCACTTTAAGTGGTTCAGTCCTGTCAGGTGGTGTTCGAAAGGACCGTCAGCAGTCATCGTGGTGGTCTCATCGAGGGTAACGTTACCCGTATCCATCGTGAGATTCTTATGGCTGTTCACGTAGTCCATGATCTCCGTGGCCTTTGACTCGAAATTACCCCAGTTCTCTCCACCATAGGAATGGAACTGCATGTGGGTAATGTGCATGACCTGCTCGCGACCAAACTTATTCTTTGGCTGGATGCCTTCTGCGAGTTGTAAGGTGTCCAGGGTTGTCTGGTAACTTCCAGGGTTCCCGAGGTTGTTCGGGTGGATATGCATCGAGTGTGGGAGACCGAGGTACTCGTTTGCTTCGATAAGCCCTTTCACAATTTCTGCAGGGGTGATATCGAAGTATGGTACAGGGTCATGGATCGAGAGACAATTCAGTCCCCATCCCCATGCTTCGGTACCGCCGGGGTTGACGACCTTGACGGCATATCCCTTTGTTGCACGGAGCAGCCAGGCAATATATGCAGCGGTGTTCTCAATCTCGTGGTTTTTTAAGTATTCCATCACAAACCAGTTATTTCCGAAAACCGGGAATGCACCTTCGTCAATGATCGGGGTGTCCCGGATCTCCTCGTGGACGTGCCTCGAGAAGAGCGGGGGCATCGCCGCTTCCATCGCTGTTGTATAGCCCATCTTGGCATACTCGTAACCGGTCTTGAACGTGCTTGGGATCGAGTTCCCTGAGCCGGTCCGTTCAATTCCCTTGGTTGCGGTGCAGGTGAAGAGCTTGTCTTCCGGACGGTAGATGCGGCCCAGGTTCACCTTCGGTCCTGCAATATGCGCATGGATCTCCACAGCACCGGCCATCACCGTTTTTCCCTGGGCATCGATGACTTTCGCAGATTTCGAGACATCCTTGACGATTTTGCCATCCTTGATGGCAACATCGGACTTATCGCCTTTGATACCCTGGACGGGGTCAAATACAAATCCGTTTTTAATGATATATTCTGCCATAATTATGCGACCCCTTTGAGTTTTTTCACACGATCGCGGACCATTTTCAGGAATTCCTCATCCGTGAGCATACCCTCTGGCGGGTCAACGACCTTGCGGCAGTCGATTGGAACGTTATCCATGCGGTATGCATTTCCTCCGGTCTCAACACCATTGAACGCAACCGGCACATGCAGCTTTGAAATACCGCTGGTTGGCGTGATGTGGGGATCAATACATACAGAATTTACGTTTGCAATATGTTTGACGGCGCTGATAGGGAAATGTGCCCCTGGATCGCTGCCGATGACAAATACTGCATCAATTTCGCCACGATTAAGGAGATCGATTGAGCTCGTGTCGCCCGGGTTATACCGTGGGAAACCCCGGGTAAGATCAACGGAATACGGGTATCCGAACTGCCATGCGAGAACCTCTCCGGACCCTGTCACATTGTAGTGTCCACGCATTGGCATAATGGAGAATTTCGTGTATTCGTTGAGGTCTTTTGTGACTGCGATTGCCTCATCGATGTTGTGGTTCTTTCCAAGTGACTGGGTAACACCCATACCGAAGAAGATGATCCCGAACCGGGCTGCTTTCATAATGTTTGCCGTCTCGATGATCTTTTCCTTTGGTATGCCTGCTACGACATCGGGAAGCCATTCTCCCTTAAATGCTACGCGTAATGCGTTGAGGAGTTCGTAGTCCTGTCCCTGGGTCACCTGGAGGTGAATATCCGCCATCTTGGCAGTGTCAGTGATACGTGGGTCAACTACGACCATTTTGCGGCTTTTATGTCCTTTCCCGGTGAAAAAACCACGTGGGAATATCGAGTACCGGGACATATGGCGTGGGTGAGCGTGACAGGGGTTGTTACCCCAGAAAATGATTGTATCAGCCCGGTTCTTTACCTCACCAAGTGTACAGGATGGCAGGCCGATGTCCTGCACTGCAATCAGGGTGGTGCCGTGGCAGACTGCTGCGGTGTTATCAACACATGCACGGCAAATTTCTGCGATCTCGTTTCCCATGCTCTGGGCTTCGCAATTGACCGAACTCCATCCATACATCAGCGGCTTTGTTGCGCCAGCAAGCATTTTTGCCGTGTAATCTGCCGCCTCTTCATAACTCGTTTCTTTCCATGTGCCGTCGGGCTGCTGGAACCGTGGCCTGGTGATCCGGTCTTTTGCCTGTGAATGCAGGAATTTTTCTGCACCAATTGCGCAGGCATTGTACACATCAAGGATCTGTTTGCCGTCATCGGTAACCGAGACCTCAAGATCGTCGCAGAGAGTTCCGCAGAATGGACATACAACATCGGTGATGGTCTTCGTCATCAGACCTCGCCCCTGCATGCTTTCTGTACAAGTTCAACGGCGAGAATGATGGGCTCGTTCGTTGCGACTTCCACCTCAACAGGTGTCCCTTTGAATGTAGGCATACCGGTAGAGTACGTGTTCGGGTTAACAATCAGGTTTGCCCAGGGTCCCATGGGGATGAAACCTACACCAGGGTGCGGTCCCTGAGATGTCTCCTGTGCTTTTACAATGACGGTGCCGTACGGGCTGGTCACGCGTACATTGGTATTTTTCCAGCACCCCAGTCTCTTGAAGTCAGAATCGTCCATCTCAATAATCCCGCAGGCTTTGCGATAGAGGTCTTTTTCTTTTCCCCCCTCCATCGCAACACCCTGGTGGATAGTTCGGCCGGAAATAAGGTTCAGGGTAATCTTTGCCATTTTTTATCCTCTTATTTTATTATCCAGTTCAATAATCCTGCAGGCTTTTGCGATAGAGGTCTTTCCCCCCTCAGTTCGCCAGTCTCTGCCAGATTGTATGGCTGGAATTCCAATTGTCGTATTTATTATCCAGTTCAATAATCCTGCAGGCTTTTGC
>CAIJED010000168.1 GCA_903819595.1 uncultured Methanomicrobiales archaeon
ATTCGGGCATGTTTTCGTATATGGCCTCTTCAACCCGGAGCCCCTCGAACAGGATCTCCTTCTCGCGCTCAGGACACATTCTTCGGCATTTTCCCAGTTTATCCCGACCGGAGCAGATCCTGCGCTGTTTCGGAAGCCAGAACCATGGCTCCCTGATACGGGAAAGCACGTTCCCATCCCGGTCTCTTCAGTGATCAGCGAGGCGTTAAGCGGGCTTTTTGTAAGCGACGAAATGATAGATACGGGTGGAAAATTACGTATCACATCGTTCTCCTCCCGGTACAATGAGACCATTTCCATCGCCGGGGAGATCTGCCGGATTCACGATAGTGGGATCCCATACTCCTCGATTGCGGTGGCGTTCCCGGATATCCGTGGGCAAATCCCGGTCGTGGATGAGGTATTCGCCGATTTCGGTATTCCCTGGAATTCGGCGACAGGCAACCGACTATCCAGGTCACCCGTCATTGGTTTTCTGACCTCAATCCTGCGGCTGGTCAGTGACCGGTATCCCAGGGAGGACGTTGTCCGGCTTGTGGGGAGCCCGTATTTCCGGCTTGGTGCGGGGTTCACTGAACTCAATGTCCGGGAGCTTGATGCCGTCTCAAGGCTGGCGCAGGTAGAGGGAGAAAAATCAGGATGGATCAACAACCTGGATCGCTACCTTACCCGTGTAAGTGACGAAAATCGGAAAGTTGCTCCTCCTCATGCGAAGGAGACAGTGGAACGTGTAATTAGCGGAATTTCGCGTCTTTTTGAAGATTTAAAAGCGCTTGAAGGGAATAAAACAGTCCGGGAACACCGTAAGAATTTTTCTGATCTTATGGACCGTTGGGGACTCATGGATATCCCTGCATCACCCGGGAGGGATCAAAGCCGTGAAGAGCAAACTTCCCTGGATGTGTTCATGAAGTGCCTCGCAGGACTCGACCGGAATGCCGGTCTCATACCAGATGAGAACGTCAATGCGGGCGAATTTCTCTCGGTACTGTCAACCCTGGTAAAGGAAGCCGAGGTTCCTGCTACAGCAGACCGGTCAGGTGTAGCGGTGCTTGGTGTTCGTGAGTGCGTCCATGAACATTTTCCGGTCCTCTTCCTTGCGGGTCTCATCGAAGGTGATATGCCCCGGCTTACGACCCGTCTGCCCTTCATGAATACCCGGGAGAATACCCGGATGGGGACGCGAACCCTCGAAGAAATTCTCGGTGAAGAGCGTTATTACTTCATTGCGGCGCTTCTCGCAGGCCTTGATCGTTTGTATATCAGTGCTCCGCTTTCGGATGGCGATAAACTTCTTCTCACCTCCGCATTTTTCGAGCGTGTGAAAGAACGGACGAAGGCAGAAGCATGGGGGGAGGACCCGGAGTCCGTGCGGGTTTACTCGCTGCATGCGGAGGCAATTCAGGCCGGGACGATGATTGTTTCGGGAAATGTGTGTGGTTCGTTGGCTTTGCTACCTGAGGGCGGGAATATCGATGAACTGGTCGGGCGGGTAAATATAGAACGTTTCTCACGCAGGGGTGAGTATGATTCGCCGTATGATAGTGTTCTCACCGGGGATTCCGATATCTGTGCCATTCTCGCAGGAACGTATGGTCCTGGTTACATCTACTCACCGACCATGCTCGAAACCTACGCCGGGTGCCCGTTCCGGTTTTTCCTTGAACGAGTGATCGGGATTCAACCGCTTCCGGATGTCGAGCCGAACCTTTCGCCGAAGGACCGGGGAACTGCGGTACATGCGGTGCTTACCACATTCTACCGTCAATGGCGGGCATCAGGGAAGACGAAGGTAACCGGATCCAATATTGCGGAGGCGACCGATTTGATGCTTCGGATTGCGGCCACCGAGTTGGACCGGTTTTCTTTTGCCAGCCCTCTCTGGGATGCGACACGGGTCCAGATGACCGGCGGGAACCACACAGGTCCCGGAATATTTGTCCGGTTCCTGGAAAAAGAGGTTGAGGAGGAGTGTTCCCCTCTTGTCCCCACCCACTTCGAATTCTCGTTCGGGATGACGGCGGATACAGGCGATGACCCGGAGTCCGTTCAGGAGCCGGTTGCACTTTCAACAGGTGGAGGGTCGGAACCATTGCGCATAAAGGGAAAGATAGACCGGATCGACATTACGGGGGATGGTCTTTTCTCGATCTACGATTATAAGACCGGGTCGGTAGTTGGGAGTAAAAAAGAGATCGAGTCAGGGAAAGCCCTTCAACTTCCTCTTTACCTCAGTGCATTTGAGCAGGTCACCGGGAAACGAGGGGTCACGGCAGGTTATTACCGGATCCGGCGCGAGGTGGAGAACAAGGTCGTCCTTTTAGATGAGGCAGGACGGGACCTCATCTGCTCGTCCCGGCCACGTCCGGCGGCGGACTTCCGAGAACTCCTCCGTCATTCACACGAGAGCGCGATGGAATCTGTCAGGAAGATCCGCAGCGGGGTCTTTTCCCTCATGCAGGAAGAGAAGTGTCCGAACGCATACTGTGAATTCCGGTTCGTCTGCCGGTTCGATCCAGCCCGGGTTTTTAGTCTTGAAGGGGAGGTGAACTAGATGGCGGCGACCGAGCGGCAGAAGGATGCCATCACGACCCATGATAAGAGCACCGTGGTCACGGCCGGGGCAGGAACCGGCAAGACCTTTGTCCTCGTGCAGAAGTACATTGACCTGATTGCGACCAAAGGTGTGCCGGTACCGGCGATCCTTGCCCTGACGTTTACGGACAAGGCGGCAACCGAGATGAAAGAACGGATACGGCGCGAGATCCAGAATCGGTCCGGTCCCACCTGGGAAAAGGCTGCCGACGATTTCATGGTGGCACCGGTCCAGACCTTCCACGCGTTCTGCGCACAGGTGCTCCGGGAATTCCCCATCGAAGCCGGTATCGAACCTGGTTTTGTGGTACTAGATGAGCAGCAGATGGCCCGTATCCATGCCCGCTCATTTGAGGATCTGGTTCACACCCGGCAGGAGGGCCCTGTTCAGGAGGCTGCGGTCTATGTCCTTTCAGCCACGGACCAGAACATGCTACGCGGGTTGCTCTCTGCGATGTATGCACAACGGAGTCGGTACCTCCGGTTCTTTGATTTGCTTGAAGAGGACGAGGCCGACATCGTAGCAGTATGGCAGCGGGAAGTCCATGCGTTCCGGGATTCCGAGATCCAAAGCCTTCTGAAAAACGAAGGGTTCTGCGCTCTCATCCAGACCCTGCTTACCTTGTCCGAGCAATATGGGACGTCGGTAGACAAGGCAGCAATCCACCTCCGTGAGATCAGCGGGCACATCCGGCAACTCGAATCGCTCACTACGTCGGAAAATTTCTGCGGGGCAGTGACTGCACTGCTGGCTGCAAAGATGGGAAATGTCGGGAGTAAAAAGAACTGGGCCGAAAACGATCTGGAAACGTTCAAGCAGGCCCGGCGGAGCCTTCTTGAAATCCTCGGACAGAAGACTCCTCTTCTCCGGATGAACGTGGACCCTGCTGATCCCAAAATTATCGGATCAATCCAGTTCCTCCGTGAACTCGGGCTTGTCTTCCGCCGGTACCTGGCGATCGTAAGTGAAGAGAAGGCGGTGCTTGGCGGGCTCGACTTTTACGACCTGATCCTGTATACCAGGACGATCTTTACCGAAAAACACGAACTCGTCGCCACCCACTTCGCTGGCCGGTACCGGTACATCCTCGTCGACGAGTTCCAGGACACCGACCCGGCACAGTTCGAGATCGTGCTCTCCCTTGTGGGCGAACCTTCTCCCACCACCGATTGCCTGTTCATCGTCGGCGACCCGAAACAGTCGATCTACCTCTTCCGTGAAGCGGACGTGACCCGGTTCAAGGAGGCCCAGAAGATCGTCGAACTCGCTTGCAGCGGAAAAGTAGTGGACCTCGATACGAGTTTCCGGAGTACGAACGAGGTAATCGGGCTTGCGAATATTCTCTTCGCAAAGCTCTTTGGATCTGTCGAACGTCCGTGGGAGTTCGGGTACGAGGCAATAAAAACCTCACCGGCCCGGATGGAGCACAAAGGTTCGGTCGAACTGATGCTTCCTTCCAAAGGGATCGATTCGTCGTCAACTAAACGGAACGAGGCAGAGATGGTGGCCCGTCGGGTCCATTCACTTGTGAACGCCCAGCCAGCCGATGTGTTCGAGGAAATACAACCCGGGGAATACATCAAACGACAGGCCCGGTATGGCGACATCGCAATCCTTCTCGAACAGCGGACGAACCTTTCTTATTATCTTTCATCCCTTTCCCGTGCAGGAATCCCTTACTATGTGCACGGAGGCACAGGTTTCTATGGCAGGCAGGAGATATGCGACCTGTACAACCTGCTCTCCTTCCTTGAAAACGCCCACAGCGATGTGAGCCTCTTCGGGGTCCTCCGGTCCCCGTATTGCGGGATGTCCGATGCCGAACTTTTCTTCGTTTCGCAGGAAAGGGGGGTGACTATCTGGCAGAAGTTGCAACGGTACGCGGAACATGGATGTTCTCCGGCCGCAACCCGGGCCGCAACGCTCCTTAATGGATGGAAGGCGGTCGCTGGAAGGACCAGTCTCGTCTTTCTCATCCGAAAGATCCTCACGGAGGCCGGGATGTACACGGTATACGCAGCCCTCCCTGAAGGGGAACAGATTCTTGCGAACATCGAGAAACTCATCGCGATCATCCGAAGCCGGGAGGAGGAAGGCTATGCACTTTCCGATCTCACCGCCGACCTCCGGATGGCGATGGACGAGGAGGAACGGGAGGGCGAGGCACCGCTCGATGCCCTCGCCGAGAACGCAGTCAATATCATGACGGTCCACGCCGCGAAGGGCCTGGAATTCCCCATTGTTATTGTTCCCGACATGGGGATGCCATTCCATGAGAAACATCCCTCGATCATGATCGGCGATGACCCCCGTCTTGTTGGTATCAAGGTGCCGGACCCGAAGGATGAATACGCCCTTGCCGATACCCCGGTCCTCACTGCGCTCCGGATGATGCAGGGACAGAAGGAGCGGGCGGAACGGAAGCGGTTGTTGTACGTAGCGCTGACCCGGGCCAGGGACCACCTGATCATGAGCGGGACGATGCCGGAGGACGTGCAGCCGCCGGAATTTGCCCGGACCAGGATCGAGTGGATCTGGTCGGCCCTTGGGATCGGTGGGGATGCGATTAGGGCTGGTGAAGTTATGCTTGATGGCTGGCTCAAGCTTGGGATTGTGTCTGATCCTTTGTCAATTCCGGCAGAGATGGTAGAAGTGAAACATTCACTGATCGAGGTTCCTTCCGAATGTGCAGGTTGTGTTGGGACCTGGAAACGGCCGGAGTATTCACCGGAGCAGGAGGTTTTGAGACCGGTTACTGTCTCGGAACTGGAGGAACTGGCTGGCGTACACCACCCTCGTTTACCAGGTGTTTCGAAATATCTTGCATCAATCGACGGAGCAGTGAAGGGGGCGATTATCCATGAGGTGCTCAGGGGTTGGGATGCAGGGGCGGTATGTGCGGAATATGGAGTAACCGATCCTTTGGCGGTTGGGCAGTGCGAAGAGATTTTAATTAAGTTCTTTGCAACGGATTTAATGAAAAATGTGAAACGATCATTTTGTGAGCTGCCGTTTGTCGTTCCTTTTGGCACTCAACGTGTTACGGGGAAAATTGACAGGTTATGTCAGTTGTCAGATGGATCGTGGATTGTTATCGATTATAAAAGCGAGGTTTCGGCGGATTATTCAATAGTTGCAAACGAGTATGCTCTTTCGTTGTCAGTTTACGTTGAGGCGGCCCGGCAAATTGTTCAAGCGGAGATTGAAGGGTGGTTGTATTTTACCGAGACGGGGGAGTTTAACAAGATGAAAAAATATGATTCATCCCTTGAACACAAAGGATGATTAACATTCTTGAGTATCATTTTTTTTAGAGAATGCTGAATTATGGAATCATTCTATGGTAGAATACAAACGAGGCAGACTTTTTCTGAATGAGCTCGAAATAGTGATTGTGAGCTTTTTCAAGCTGAAATGGATTGCTTTACAAGGGTTTCGATGGCATCTCCCAATACACAAATCCTATTATTATTCCCGAAAAAGATCCTTTCAATAACTAATATGGCGCCAACCAGGGAGCGACCAATAAATTGGATAATCATACATATATGTTCACGAACAGGAGAATCAGATAATTTCATGACAAATACGACCGCATCCTGTCAGATCGGGATCAAAGGAATAGTCGGCCGGATCGTCAATGCCCCACATCTTAAACGGGTTCTCCTCTTCGGGTCCACTGCGAGGGGCACCACCGGTCCCCGCGGCGACCTTGACTTTCTTGTGATGATAGCCGGCATATACAACGCATGTCAGGTCGCGGGGACAATCTACAGGCAAATGCGTGGCATTGCCCGGTCAATCGACCTCGTCATCGTCACACCGCAACAGGTTGAGAAATACCGGGACTCCCCGTTCAGTGTAGTGAGCCCGCAATGCAGGAGGGCAGGGTCGTCTTTGATAAGAAAAAGATGGTCACCTGGTAATCACCTATGATCTCACATCAACCACCCAATCAGACCCCCCTGCAACAGACCATGCATCCAGCTTCCCCGGTCGCGGTGATCCACGGTTCAGTCAATACCGATGGAACCTTCTTTTTCTGGGGTGAAAAGGCCATCCTCCAGACCGGGAAGAAACGCGGTCGGAAACCGTCAGTCAAACCTTTATCCCCACATCCGTTTGCCCTGTCCACAGCAATGTTGAAAACTTTAGTCGGACAGGTTCTCCCGCCGTCTGCGGCATTATCTGCTGGGGAGCACATCCTGTATCTTCCGACATCAGGTGGTTCACCCCACCCCTCACCGGAACACACACACATCAGAACAACAACTGGCAACGAGGAAACCACCCTTAAGCCCTGGACTGTACCGGTTGCAAAAATAACCTTCCCTGAAGTTCTACCGTTTCTCCTGTCGCCGGACCTGAACGGGGAAGGGTTCCGGTCCGGGAGGTCTCTCGCTGCCTGGTCGGTTGTCGCTCTCTTTGCCTGTGAGATCGTTGCCAGGGGTCTGTACGCACCAGCATTACGGACATCCAAACAAAATTCATTGACCGGAATATGGTACCCGCAGCTCCCGGACGAGGAAAAACAGCGCGAAAAAGATCTCACCCTCGCAATGCCACCCCTCATTTGGGCACACCTCGAGGATGAAACCAGAGGAACAATTGGTGGTGAACCGGTCAGAATTTTCCTGGAGAACGCAGTCAACAGTCTTGTAACTGATGGGATACGCAACATCTCCGGAAAACGGAACGGGGATCGCGGTGGAAATCTATCGGTTGAAGAGTGTTTCTACCATTCACTTTTCGGGACCGTACACTCTCTTCCCATGGGGTCGCCCACGGTAAAGGAACTCCTGACATGGCTTTCCGGTCCGCCTCTGGCAAAAACACAGGACCGGTGCATCACTTGTTTTACCGTGCAGGAACCAGAAGATGAAGAATCCGCATGGAAGATCGGGTTTTTCCTGCAAGGGAAAGAGGATCCCACGCTCCTTGTCCCGGCGGGGGAGGTCTGGTCCGGACGGTCCGACGTAGTTGCCCGGTTATCCGGAAAAGGGGGCAGTCACCCGCAGGAACGGATGCTCTATGACCTTGGGACTGCTGCCAAAGTCTACCCGCCAATCCGGGAAGCACTGAAGAAAGCGAGGCCTGATGGAATTACACTGCCCCCCGAACAGGTTTATGGTTTCCTGTCCGATACAGCACCCCTTCTCAGGGAACTCGGCTGTTCGGTCCTCCTCCCCTCGTGGTGGCAGCACGGCTGCCAGCGTCCGTCGATCCGAATGAAACTGAAAGGAAAGTCAGGAAAAGGGAGCGGCCGCGGAGTATTTTCCCTGAAAAGCATTGTTTCGTTTGACTGGAAAATTGCAATCGGTGACGAAGAACTATCCCCTGAAGAGTTCCAGGAACTCGCCGAACGGAAACTACCGCTCATGAAAGTCCGGGGCCGTTGGGTTGTCTTCGATCCCGATGAAGTGCGGCGTGTCATCGCCGCCTTCAAAAAGGAATATCCCGGAGAGGAGATGTCACTTGCCGATGCACTCGCCCTGAATCTCGGGGGCCCGGCTGACGAAGAACTCCCGCTCACAACGACCATCGGGGATACGAAACTTCTGGAGTTTTTCGACGGTCTCGTATCCGGGCAGTTCCAGGGGCCGGTTGCCCTTCCGGCACTATTTTGTGGAACCCTGCGGCAGTACCAGGAGACTGGAATCGCATGGCTGTCCATGCTTGGGAGGTTCGGTATGGGCGCCTGTCTGGCCGACGACATGGGGCTTGGAAAGACCGTGCAGGTCATCGCGTACCTGGCTCTCCGGAAGAGCGAGGGAGTGAATGAAAAAAAGACGCTCCTTGTCTGCCCGATGTCGATCATTGGTAACTGGATGCGGGAACTTCACCGGTTTGCTCCTTCCATCAGAGTGTATATCCATCAGGGTGGAGACCGGTGCCCATCGGAAGAATTTGGCAGGGTACTGGACGAAAATGACATGGTAATTACCTCCTACCAGACCGTCCTGCGGGACGAAGACCTCCTCGCTTCGCACTCCTGGGACTGTCTTGTCCTTGATGAGGCCCAGAATATCAAAAACCATACAACCCGGCAGTCACGGGCGGTCAGGAAACTCCCCGCCTCCGCAAGGATTGCCCTCACCGGGACACCGGTCGAGAACCGGCTGGCCGAACTTTGGTCGATCATGGATTTCTTAAACCCCGGCTATCTTGGGACTGCGACAGCCTTCCAGAAGACCTTCGCCAGCCCCATCGAACGTCAGCACGATATCACACGGGCGCTTGCTCTGAAAAAAATAATCAGTCCGTTTCTCCTGCGAAGGGTGAAAACCGATCGTCTGATCATCAGCGATCTCCCGGAGAAGATGATCATCAAAGAGTTCTGCCTACTCACAAAAGAGCAGGTCTCGCTTTATGAAGCTGCGGTGCAGGATATGCTTGATAAGATTGATTCTCTCACGGGAGTTGCACGCAGGGGCCTTGTACTCGTCACACTGATGCGGCTGAAACAGATATGCAACCACCCGTCCCAGTTTCTGAACGATAAAAGCACCCTTGCAGCCCGATCGGGGAAGCTTGATCGGCTCTGCGAAATCCTCGAAGAGGTCCTTGCAAATGGCGACCGGGCGGTGATCTTCACCCAGTTTGCATCGTTCGGCGGGATCCTCAAGCCCTACCTGGAATCTGTCTTTTCCACCGAAGTCCTATTCCTGCACGGGAAGACTAAGCGGGAAGACCGGGACAGAATGGTCGCACAGTTTACCGAAAAGAAGGGGCCTAAACTCTTTATCCTCTCGCTAAAAGCCGGTGGAACCGGGCTGAACCTGATCTCGGCAAACCATGTCTTTCATTTTGACCGCTGGTGGAACCCGGCTGTCGAGGACCAGGCCACCGACCGGGCATTCCGAATTGGACAGTCGAAAAACGTCGAGGTGCACCTCATGATTACCGGCGGGACTCTGGAAGAGAAGATCGATGCAGTCCTCGATGAGAAACGGGCGTTGGCGGGAAGCATCATCGGAGCCGGTGAAGACTGGATTACGGGACTCCCGACTACCGAGTTACGGAAACTGTTGTTGTTGAGAAAAGATCCCTCCAGGGGTCCTGCCTTATGAACTACTGGGGAGATCACTATCCACCGGCCAACCCGATCAAGGTCAAAGACGGGATTTCGGTACGGAGTAAAAGGGGCGCCATCGGTGGGACCTGGTGGTCGAAGCGGTTTATTGCTGCACTTGAAAATATCGGGATCGGTTCCCGTCTCCAGAGGGGACGGGCATATGCTCGCAAGGGGCAGGTCATTAACATCTCGGTTCATGAAGGGGTTATTCATGCAGAAGTGCAGGGGACGACGCCCCGGCCCTACACGATCCGAATATCATTTACCCGGTTCTCCGATAAAGAATGGAAGATGATTCTCGATGCCCTCGTGTCGCAGGCGCTCTTCACGGCCTCGCTCCTTGGCGGTGAGATGCCCCAGGAGATCGAGACCGTTTTTTTGGGTTTTGGTCTCCCGCTGCTCCCGGTCGGGCGAAAAGAGATAATCACAACTTGTAGTTGTCCGGATTCTGCAAATCCCTGCAAACACATCGCCGCAGTCTATTACATCCTCGCGGAGCAGTTTGACCGGGATCCGTTTCTCATCTTTGCCCTTCGCGGTCGTGACCGTGAAACGATCCTGGAAGAACTCCGGAACCGACGGGAAAATACCGGGCCGGAAAAGGGTGAGGCACAACCAGTGCAGTCTCTTGGGGAAATTGTAGCACCAGGGTTCAGCACTCTGGACTCGCTTTCTGCCCACATGGACTCGTTCTGGGACACGGGGGATAACCTTGACACATTCCCGATTTACCTTCACAGAAAAACAGAACTTGATGCAGCAGCCTTGAAAAGGCTAGGGCCGTCCCTGTTCAGAATAGGGAACCGGGATCTTGCCGAATTGCTCGTCCAGGTGTACCCGAAGGCACGCGACCATGTTCTGAAGGAGATCGAACGACTGGAGTCAGGGGTATTGAAGGAGGTCCCGGGACATCAGAAAACTTCAAAATGAATTCGTGATCCACATTCCGGGCACCAGTCAGGTATGCCTAATCCTTTAATATATTCCCCCCCCCTTCAAACCCCTTAAAAATCCATTCACCGTCCCGAATGGACGCGTTCTAGGAAGAAAATCAATTGCCATAACCTGCACCCGTAAAATGAACCGTGGAAATCCATGTTGATGTAATCATGGACGCCTGCCAGAATCCCTGTTCCCTGGTATTGGCAAGTGGAGTGAATCAAAAGCAGTGCAATCACAAAACACAGAAAGACAATCAGTGCCTCCCAGCCACATCGGTAACATCGTGTAAATAGATCTCACCCGAAAGTAAAAGGGGACGGGACGGGGTCAGGTAAAACGTGAGAATGATCAAAAAGAAAAAAATCGGCTAGTGCCTGACACAACAATATCCTCCGCGGACATGATGCTTCGTGAAGAGCTCGCAGGCTGGGCAGAAGCAGCCTATCTCTTTCATTGATAGGACCGAGGAGGTTCCCCGTGCGCAGAAGAGCTCGCCTGGCTGATATTGGTCCAGGGAATGGTGTTTGTAGTTCTGGCAGATTGTGCAGTATTTCCGGCAGATCTGTCTATTCTCTTCGGTATCCGGTACACGGTCTTTGTCTGGGTTAAACATGCGCAACAAAATGTGCGATTGTGGATAATATGTTTTTTTAATCGTGTTTCCAGGTTTTCCTCACCCGGAAGTTCATTTTTCCTTTTGGTCGTCCTTCCCGGCACCGAATATCCGGTCAGCACCAAGGAGGACATTTACCCAGGTAAGCTCGTCACTGCACTGGAAAAGTATCAGGACCAGGAGGGAGAGGGGCACTGCAAAGACCATTCCGGCAATGCCAAGAAGCCAGCCCCAGAAGATAACCGATAGGATTACCAGGACTGCAGGAACCTCGAATTTTCTCGATGAAAAATAGGAGAAAACCGGGTTTTCGACGACGAGGTTCAGGATACAGACGACAGAGACGACCGCAACAACACCCCACACACCATACTGGAGCCAGGCAAAGAATATTGCCGGGATGGCAGCGATGATCAGCCCGAAGTAAGGGATATACGCGAGGACGAAGGTCAGTACCCCCCAGAGCAGGGCCGCATGGACTCCCATTGCGTAGAGAATACCACCGAATAGGAACCCGTGGACAAGGTTCGTTTCTGTCCTTACGACCACAAAGTCGATCATGTACCCGCTCATCTGTCCTAGGCGCGATACTTTATCCGGGTTCACGCCCGGCAGCCCCTGAAACCGTTTTACAAAATGTGGTGCTTCCAGCATCATGAAGAAGGTGGTGACCCCGATAAAGAATAGGTAAAGCACGAGGTCCGAGATGCTTAAAAGCGATGAGAGGACAATCCCGATTATTGAGACCAGGTCCGGGGACTGGGGAAGTGTCCCTCCTGAAAGACCGTAGTTCCCAAGGAAGCCAGTGATCTCTGCCATCCTCATATTGAGGTCTGCCTGGTACATGGGAAGGTCCCGCATGAGAACCCCGAATGAATAAGTTGCAATAAGAATGAGCACCAGGATACACATAACCGCGATAAGTGTGAGGGCCGTCACTGATAAAATATCGGGGATACTCTTTTTTCTCATCCATTCCATTGCAGGATAGGCGAGAAGGGTAAAAATGAGGGATATGACAATGATAGTAAAGATATACGCGGAAAATTTCAGGCCAATAATAACGATGAAGAAGAGCGCCGCAAAGACCAGGGAGCGTAGGGCCGTTGATCCTTCACAAGGAAGCATGACATTAACTTGTCCTTCTCTATTCAGAAAACTTTCTCTTTCTTGTTACGACGGAACCACTTCGGCTTGCACATATTCTGCCATCCGAACACGGGATCACGTCAGACCATGCGGTAAATAGCATACCCTGGTTGATGACAAGTCAGATACGACCGACGGAATAGTGATGTGATCGCAGGGCCTGGATTACCACGATAGAAACCAAATCATTCGACCCTACATATCCTTTTTGCAGTTATCGAATCGATTGTAATCCTGATGACTGCCACGTTACTGATGGCTCAACAGAAAACCCGTGGGTACTGCCATAGCTCCGATGGATAATGGAGTTGATCCCAAAAGCCTTCTCCACCGGATCGGTGAGGATTGAAGCCGGGCACGGAGAAAAATTTTACCAGTCACTAAAAGAAAAGACCCGTAGGGTGTAAAAACCATTTTCAAAATAACGACAAGTTTTAGAGAGATCATAATTTTGTGATGAGCCGATGAAATACTGGTTATCAAGCAGAAAGGAGTACTACCTGTGAGATCAGGTCATAAAATTAATTTTAGGAATGACTACCTCGGAATAAAAAAATCCCCGCACTAATAAATTGATTGTATAGCACGAGTAAAAAATAGTTAGTACCGGGGTTTCCTGTGTTTAGGAAGGCATTCCTGACAGTAAACGGGTCTCCCTTCGGTGGGTTTGAAGGGCACTTCACATTCCTTACCACAATCTGAACAGACTGTCTTTGTCATCTCACGGGGGCCGAAATTCCTTGGGCTCCCATAGCTTCTTCTCTCATTCATTTGATTAACTCGTGCAGGTTTAGATTCTGCATGTAGTACTTAGCAGAACTAGTATAAAAAAAAGGGTGTGGGGCTGGGACACCAGGCCAAATGTAACCCGCATTACGCCAGGCCTGAAATTTACTGTGAGCCCGGTGAAATCAATTCAATGCAGGGAAATCCCGATTTATATTTGGTATCCCGGACAACCGGCAGATCAGGATGGGAGTTACAAAAAATAGAAAGACCAATACCGTATCTGCGGTATTTACGAGATCTCCTGCACAATTCGCCCGTTGCGGAAGATCGAGATCTTTCCACCGCTCTGGGATACGACGATCCCAATTGCATTGGTCACTTGTGTGATCCCGGCAACAGAGGCATGACGCGTTCCCAGTCCTTTCGGGATCTGGACATTGCTCATCTCTATCGTGATCCGGCGTGCGGCAGCTTCGATCAGCCCATCCCCACTGACTACGAAGGCCCCGTCAAGCTGGGCAAGTTCCTTGATCATCTCCCTGATCTCGCAGTTCGTGATCATGCGGCTCTCTTTCGCATGCCCCTCAAACGGGTTCAGGATCATCTGCTCCGACTTCGCCTTCACGTTATCGGCATCCCCGATGATAAACGCGGTACCAACTGCTTTCCCTTCGCGTCCCTCCCGGGCAATCTCCATACTGATATGAAAAACCGCTTCAAACACTTCTTCCGCGACGTCAGTACCGGCAAGCACCTTGTCTTTCCACATCGCCATACTGATCCGTATCCGGTCATGACCGGAGTGATTCGTGATATCATTTCCAACGCAGAGAATCTCTGATATTTTTCCAGCTTCATCACGGACCGGTTTATTCATCCAGGCAATCCACACCGCTTCCCCTCCCCTGAGCACATTCTCATTGATATGAAGGCCCCCCTCACTTCCGGACCGTGAGAGGTCACCCATCATGCTGATTACTTCCTTCGCAGAGTGCGAGGTTGGGGAAACGATCGTTCCAACAATACTTTTTCCAACCACTTCTACAGCAGACCAGCCAAAAAATGCCTGTGCAGCCTTGTTGAAGAACGTAATAATCCCTTCCGAATCTACCTTCAGAATAATACTATTGGAGTCCTGAATGAGTTCACGATATTTTATCTCCGACTGTTTCACCGCCTCGAGGAGCCTCACCCGTTCTGTTGTATCCTCCACAATAACCATATCACCTTTTCCCGGGTCAGCGGGGTCTGCCGACCTGATCCGCAAGTGGCAATGTAGGTTCATCCCATCCTTCTTTCGTAGTTCCGTATCTGAATTACCCCATCCCTGCCCATCTATCCGGATGGATAATTCCCTGCAGGTACGGTCGTATTCTTCGCGGCCAGGAAAAATGACTGACATTTCTTTATCAGCAAGCTCCACCCCGGTGTACCCGAGCATCATGCACATTGGCGTGTTGACCCAGTCGAATTTCCCATTTCTGACCCGGCTGATCGCCAGCGGAGTTGCGGACAATAATGCATTCAACATCTCACAGCGGCTATTCTGTTCCCGTTCCAATCGTTTCCTGAGCACGGCCTGCTTAATGATATCGAGAATCTCAGAGAGCGGGGTCCGGGCACCGGCGACCACCTCAGATGCATAATTGACATCTTCGAGTACCACTTTGTTGTCGGGGTTCCTCGCGTAGAGAATAAAGGGAGTGGTATTTCCCTGTTGTTTCAGGTATTTGAGAAGCTCGACACCGTTCATGTCCCCGAGGAATTCAATCCCGTTCACCACAGGCAGGTGATAATACGAAACAATCACGTCGTAGGCCCGGTTTTTTATGACCTCAATCGCCTGCTTTGTCGAATTGACACTATCGACCCTCACTTCACCCATCCGCTCGAGATAGGAACGGGTTACATCGATAAGGTCGGTATTGTCATGAACAAGAAGGACAGTAATCATGGGACACCAATGGCTGAAACCAGCTGGAAATAGTACAGAATATTAGGGTATGAATGGGATAAATAATTAGTGTTATTAGGGAAATTTGAAAAATTAATGGGTATATGACCGTCGATCCCTCTGACCAGCTGGCCGTGGCCCGCCCCGGTTACTAGCTGCAGGGTGTGGGTTCTTATATACCTCCCTCCTTCGTGGAGGCCGGTTGTTCCGCTCCCTTCTCTCATCATCCCTTGGAATCGGGGCCTGGGATTGTGAATCAATTTTCGGCCGGCCCTTGTCCGTCATGAAGAGGAGCGCCGCAGCAATATCAAGTGATGTAAATACCTCACCCATCATGGTTTGCACACGAAGGCGGTAATTATCAAGATTTTCCTTTTCGATCGCCTCCCGTATCTTGGTGAGTGCCTGAAGGGTCCGTTGTTCCTCGAGGTCCTGATCGCTTGGTATAAAGTCAGGTGTTATCCTTACATTTGCATATCGCTGTATGTCACGGAGTTTCCAGACTTCTTTGCCGGACACGAAGGTAAAGGAGCGCCCGGACCTCCCTGCACGAGCAGTCCGCCCGATCCGGTGAACATAATATTCCGGGTCTTGTGGAACATCGAAATTGAATACCGCTTCAATATCATCGATATCAATTCCACGGGCAGCGACATCAGTCGCAATGAGGATGTCCGTTACGCCACTACGGAACTTTGCCATGACCCGTTCCCGCTGGCTCTGGCTCATATCCCCGTGAAGACCCTCTGCTGCGTACCCTCTTGAGTTGAGACGACTCGTAATTTCATCGACCCGTCGTTTTGTATTGCTGAACACCAGGGATAATTTGGGGTTATAGCGGTCAAGGAGCCGACACAATGCCTCGATCTTGTCGCCCTCCCTCATCTCGTAGTAGAACTGTTCAATTGTTGGCACGGTGAGTTGCGAATGGACTACCTTAACATTTTTCGGGGTCTTTTGGTACTTCTTCGCCAGCTCCATGATTGGTGGGGCCATCGTGGCCGAGAATAAGACAGTCTGTCTTTTTTCAGGCGTTCTGCCAAGAATATCCCCGATGTCGTCGCGGAACCCCATATCCAGCATTTCGTCGGCCTCATCAAGTACGACCACACGCACATTGGAGAGGTCAAGTGATCGGCGGTGAAGGTGGTCGATAATTCGTCCGGGTGTACCGATTACGACCTGTACACCTTTTTTCAGGGCAACAAGTTGTCGTTCGATCGGCTGACCCCCATAGACAGGGATGATCATGATACCCGGAAGGTACTTGCCAAGTTTCGCGAGCTCCTCAGAGACTTGGATCGCCAGCTCACGGGTCGGGCACATCACAAGGGCCTGTACCCGGCGATCGTTCTGGTCTATCTTCGCAAGTAGCGGAAGGCCATAGGCTGCAGTCTTGCCGGACCCGGTATGGGCCTGGCCGATTACATCGTGACCCTCAATGAGCATGGGGATTGCCAGTGCCTGGATCGGCGTCGGTTCTTCGAACCCGAGATCGGTAATAGCCTTCTCGAGCTCCTTTGACAGTTCAAGGTCAGGAAATGATAATGTTTTCATAGGTGGTTCACCATTGACCACTCCGGACCATGTAACTTCCAAGGATACGTGAGAATGTATGACCACTCGCAGAAAAATGAAATAATTGGCCCGTTTGATCGATATTAGACATATGCACTCCCGGGTTAAGAGTGTTGGGGTGGAGGTAATGGGGATATGGAATATTTCTGTTTCGGACAGTGCGACAACCAACAGGGGATGACAGGGTAATGACACCTGAATTTCACCAGATTTCCCCCTGAACCGCCTGCACCTCTTCCCCATCCACCCCCTTCCGATCACATATCCCATCACTCGTCACAGATCGCACACGAAGTCCATGGAATAGAACCTGCGGGTGTCCACCTCCTACAAAAAACATGAAGCGGTTAATGTTTAACGCCTGGTAGATCACCCGCCCCTCTGCAGGATTCGTTGTAGAGGGACGACATCCTTTCAATGAACAGGACAGACGTCAACCGGAGGCTCCGGAAGTACGGCCAAGTCACCCCTTTCTGATTCAAGGAGTGTGAGATACAAGAACGATAGAACAAACAGGGATTCATGGTACAGTAAAAAATAAAGTGTGATCTGGCACGAAGTAAAGTGAATAACCCGTGATGCGGGGGTCTTCCCAACGCCCCTCAATATATCACATATCATTACCTGAATATCACTATATCAGCCTCATTTTCTCTCTGAAACCCTTAAAAATCGGTTCAATTTGAGATGTCCGTAAAAAAGGCAATACTGAGTCAGATCAATATTCGAAGAGAAATGCCGCAGGTACCATAGGGCATGAGGGGATTCCCGATCATACTCCGGAGATACATAAGGGGGAACCTGGATAACAGGCAGGATTTGCGTTTGGAGAGGCCGGAAAACAGGCGGATTTTTAATGAGAATTGCTGATTTCAGAATTCTGGTAAAAACTGGTTAAAACCAGGTGGTACCCGGAAATGTAACGAATCCTACCAATGAAAGACCTTGTGGAACAATGGCCGTTTCTGGCAGATTATCACGCGCATCATCTCGAACGGGACCAGTTTGCGTAATAAAGACCTGCATACGACTTCCAGGTCGAATTATGACGAAGGATTGAAAAAAGACATCGTAGTGCCCGTTGTAGAATCAAATCAGTTTGATGCACATTTGATGAACTGTTGCCAGATGGATGACTAATGACATATTTGATATTAATTTCCTCACAAGGAGCCGTCGGTACAGCTCAACAGCACAATCAGGAGCGTATCATACATTATTCCTGAAAAATTTCAGTTTGAAACAACATGAATAAAAAAGATCCGAGATTCATTTTATCCGAGCTCTGGTTCCCGTTAACCCACGCGGTACCCGCCGCGAGGTACCGTAATCTCAAACCGTGCCCCATTTTCTGCTTCCCCGGTTTCGGAAATCTTCATCCCGGTAATCGCAAGGATCTCTCTGGCGAGGTACAGTCCGTACCCTCGTTTAATTCCAACACCACGGGCAAAGATTCGTTCCTTGTCCCCGGCAGGTACGCCGGCACCATTATCCGAAAATATGATGACAAGTCCGTCAGGCTGTTCCCGTGAATTAATCGTAATGGATGTGGCAGTCTTACCATGCAGGACGGCATTCTCGATAATATTTGAGATAGTTTTCCTGATCAATGGATCTGCAAAGATCTTCAGTCCGGGACTTATCCCAACCTGCACCTTCACCCCCGGATGATCGATGACCGATGCAGTCTCCTGGAGCAGCACTGGCAGGTCCACCCACATCGGTACGTTGATGCCAACATCCTGGTAGTCCTTGGTAAAGGCAACCTGCCGTCTGATCGCTTCAGCGGCACCTTCTTCTTTTGAGATGAACTCTTTCAGCGTAGCGTCCGTTACCAGGTCATGTGAAAGTTCCAGGTAACCAAGAAGTACCGTTAAGTGATTCATGATATCATGGCGGTTAACACTATTGAGCCGGTTTAACATCAGTAATGCAGAGATTAATGCCTTTTCCGATCGTGCGCGCTCAGAAACATCACGTAATCCTACCACTACCAACCCGGGACTTCCGGCACCCCGGGATCCCCTGCAAAGCGAGAATTCACCGATAAAAACGGTACCATCCTTCCTTTGGACCCCAAATTGCCCCACACCCCCCAATCCAGTTGAGAGAACCTGATTAAGGAATTCCATGAACCGGGCATGATCAGTCCCGCCCAGAACCTGGATAATGTTCCGGCCACGGAGCTCTCCTCCATCTGAATAACCGGTTAATTCAAGCATCCTCCGGTTCAGGAGGAGGATCACTCCCGAGGTATCCAACGTTACCATCCCATCCGGCGCCTGCTCAAAAATTTCCTGGTATAACTGGTTACTATCCGGTCCCATCATTTCCCTCTATCGCAACGATCCCAGATTACTGCCATTGCTACAACATGTATCCGCCATAATATAAATCAGGTAGCAGCTCACGTTATGCCCCCCCCATACCCGGGGTTGACCATGTGATAACCGCTATTTGTTGTGAACGCCCCGTTAATCGCATTCCCGACAAACTCTTTCGCTGCGGCACAAGCGGACGGAACATCCTTACCGAGAGCCAGGTGACCACAAATCGCAGCAGAAAGGCAGCAGCCGGATCCATGGGTTTCGTACGGCATACATTCCCCGGAGAAAACCCATTCTCCTTCATGGCCAATCAGTACATCCGGTACGACACCGTTGCCCTTCGGGAGGTGGCCCCCTTTCACCAGTACATAGGATGGACCTTTCATCATAATATTCCGGCCGGCGGCACGCATCTCATCAACCGTTCGAATCGGCCCGCTGCCGGAAAGCACTTCTGCCTCGGGCAGGTTAGGTGTAACCAGCATCGCTCTCGGAACAAGTTTTTCGATCAGTTCACTCAACGCCTCCGGATCCATCAGGGGACGACCACTTGACGAAACCATCACGGGATCCACAACAAGGGGTATATCCTTCGGAACACTCCATACGACGGCAGCAACAGCCCCGCGATCTGGAAGCATACCGGTTTTAAACGCCATTACATCGAAGTCTTCGAGGAGCACCATCAGTTGAGACCGTATCGCATCTTCAGGGACATTCCAGATCCCCCTGACATTTTTTGGTGTCTGGGAAGTCACGGCAGTGATAACTGACAGACCTAACACCCCCAGTGCACTAAATGTCCTGATATCTGACTGGATACCTGCTCCACCTGAAGGATCAGACCCGGCAATCGTGCAGGCACAGGATACCGGAGGTATGGCCATACCAAGAGTTGAGAGGGATTGAACCATGAACCTTTTCATTACATCAGGAATTTGGGAAAATTCCCATGCAAGCTGGATAGGACTTCATTGCACCCGGTTGCATCATAAATCGGTTAGAAGATCGACCCCTGCCCCCGCTATCTCCCATGGTAATGAGTGTAATAGATGCGCCCCTGTGTACCAGGTCATCCAACTTTCACGGTTTCCTCTTCTCAAAGTGTCCAGGCAGGACGTGCACCTCACCCGTTTTACTACGGTTATTTTTGGCGAATTTAGCCATTCCTGGCGAAAAAATGGCCACTTCGTATAGGTTTAAGTATGCCTGTAACCAATAGAATTGGCAGTAGAGAGGCATCCGGTGCCTCTGCGATCTTTTAGGACTGAATCACTATGACTTCACGCATGCTCGCCCCTCATACAACATGCCCAGGATGCCAGGAGGAAGTGTTCCTCGATGAACTGGTCAGGGGACGGTGTCCCCTCTGTGGGTGCACACTTGAGGATTTCGCGGACCAGACCGGGGACATGGACGAGATGGTCGAACGGAGCGATTTTTCGTGGCTGGTGTTCAACTACTTCCTCTTTAAAAAATTCGATGAAATGGGTGCGAATCCGCTGCAGGTAATGCAACTGATTGCAGGTCTTGACGAATGCTGCCTGAACCCGGTTGCGGGCGAATTCCCACGGACAAAATTTGAGTTTGATATCCCGATGAACCTGGGTGACCGGATACAACCGAAGAAGTGTACCCGCTGCGGAAAGGTTTTCTTCCGCGGGGGCCGGAAAGTCCTTTCAGGAGATCTGGCGAGCCCGGAATTAAAAATCAACTATATCTGTTCCCGAAACCATTGACCTGTTTTTCGTGATCTGGCAAAGTATGGACCTGGAATGGCGATACATGGGGGGGAGTCGTCGCTGGAAGCCCTCATGATCACCTTTTGAAGTGAAAAATAGTTTGGGACGAATCAGTCAATACGCCCGGCCAATAAGTGTTGTTCTCCCCGGATTCCCGCAGATTAAGCAATTGCCTTCAGTTTCATCCAGGTACCGGGACCGGGCACCTGTACCAAGGACACTTGCGCCAAGACGTTCTTCCATCGCATCAGCACACCCGCGTTCCCCACACCAGTTGACAACCGCCACTCCCGTGGTGAGAGCCTGTAATGCTTCTTCAACCGATCCTGCACGGATAAGACGCGATTGCATCTGGGACTCCGCCCGCTCACGGAGCCGTTCCTGCTCACTGGCAAGCACATTATTGACACCGATCACCAGTTCACTGACCTGGATGGCAGACCGTTCCCCGGTTCTCGTGACTACGGTCACCTGGCCCGCATCAATATCTCTCGGCCCTACTTCAAGCCTGACCGGGACCCCCCGCATCTCCCAGTAGTAATATTTTGCTCCAGGTCTCATGTCACGGTTATCTGTTTTGACACGATATCCTGCGGATTTCAGGGTGGATTCCACCAGCAGGGAAGCCGCTGCCACATCATCTTTCCGTTTGCCGATGGTAATCGGGACTATGACTACCTGAACAGGGGCCATACATGGCGGGAGCACCAGTCCCTTATCATCACCGTGAAGGCTGATCAGGGCCGCAACCGACCGTTCTGATATTCCATAACAGGTCTGGTACGCATAACGCTGTACACCTTCAGAGTCCTCAAACGTAATTGAGAATGTCTTTGAGAAATGGTCCCCAAGGTGGTGCACCGTTCCAATCTGCAGTGTCTTCCCGTCGGGCATGATCGTATCGACTGCCATCGTATAGTCAGCACCCGGGAATTTGTCCCATTCCGGCCTCTTTGAGACAACAACAGGGATACAGAGTTTTGCATAGAATTCAAGGTAGAGGGCAATGGCTTTCTCGACCTGGGCCTCTGCCTGTTCCCAGGTGGCATGGACGGTATGTGCTTCTTTAAACGATGTAATCTCCCGAAGCCTGATCAGCGGGCGGGTATGCTTTGTCTCATACCGGAACGTATTCACGACCTGGTACAGCAGTATCGGCAGGTCTGCATGTGACCTGACCCAGAGGGCATACATCGGGTATATGGCAGTTTCACTCGTCGGACGGAGCGCAAGCGGCACATCCAGCTGATCTTTTCCCCCATGGGTCACCCAGTACACCTCATCCTCGAACCCCTTGATGTGCTCGGCCTCCTTCATGAATTCATATTCCGGGATCAGGAGTGGGAACAGGGTTTCCTGGTGTTCCCGGTCCATCAGCTCGCGGAGCCAGTTATACACATGTTTCCTGATCGCGAACCCGTGCGGGTACCAGACGTAGAGTCCCTTGACAGGGTAGCGGACATCCATGATCTCCGACTGCCACAGGAGATCATTGTACCATGCAGAAAAGTTTAGTTTAGGCGGTAATGCACCGCGTTCTTCTTCCATATCCCACTCCTTACGTCACCAGACGTATGATTTCAGGCGTAATAAATGCCTCGACAAACGCTGCAAGGATTACGAGGGGGAGAACATACATGAGGAATTTCACACCGTAGTGCGCAGCCTCCGTCGCTGCATCGCCAGACCCGTTCCATTCGTCATAGAGTGATTTCGCAAGGAGGATGCCAAGGGCACCTGAAAGGACGAACGAAGGGATCTCAAAAATACCGTGTGGCAGGATCGCGACAAGTACAAAGACAGGCCCCTGTTGTTCCCGGACAAGTTCTACGATCGAGCCGATGATCAGGCCATTCGTAGAGAGAATAAACAGCGAGACCACCCCGAACGTCGCTCCCCCAAGAAAGAGCAGGAGGCATGCCTGGAGGTTATTCAGGAACAGCGAAACAAAAAGGAGTGGCGCGGGTGCACCCCCGATCTCATCCACGACCGTATCCTTGAACAGAAGAAGGAAATTTTGTCCGATTGATGGCTCTATCACCGTTATCGCAACACCAACCGCTAGTGAAACGACAAAAATGACCAGGGTAACGAGGATACCCTGTTTAAGTTTCCATTCAGACATAAAACATCATCCGGACCATGTCCCTGATTCCGGGGGCGAGGCCGACCACGATCATCGCGAGGATAATGAGGTGCCAGAGGTCACTGCTCCCCTCGTGGCGGTACCGTTCAAGGACCCAGATCCCGGGGATAATGACGATGAGTTTGAGCGGGAACATCACAAACGCGGTACCGGTCAATTCTATCAGGCCGGACCCCACGACATGTTGTTCAATATAGGCCAGGGGGTGAAGGTCGATACCGTAACTGGTGGCACTCGCATCAAGTAACTGGCCGAAAATAAGTACCTTGTAAAGCGGGTCAGTCACATATTCCCATCTGAAGAGATAACGCAACACGCCATACACGAGCAGGCTGGAAACGGCTGCAAGCATGAGGATAAAGACGGCAACCTCCGGATGGATGACCCCGCGCGAGAGCCCGGAGAACACAAGGATCGAGAACGCCAGGACCGCTGCAACCGCGCCCGTCCCCGCATACCAGGGGATATAATCCGTAATGACACCTTTCCGGGCGAGCGTTGTGGTACCAACCAGTACACCGGCTGCAATAAAGAAGATAACAAAAAATATCAGCGGTGTCGTTAAGAGAAACTGCCAGTCAGAATGGATCAGGTGTGAGTCCTGCACAACACGGATGACCCCCCCAAATACCACGTAAGGAAGCGTGGCAAGGATAAACCGCCCGTCTACAGAGACCTTGGCATACCGCAGCCAGCGATATACGGCGTACACTCCGATGATGAGGAATATCGCATAGGTCAGGGTTTCCACCGGGTTATAGGGCTGATCGTACCTGACAGGATCGATGTAGTATTTGTAGATGAATTCCCTAATCATCTCAGATAAGAATGAGTGCCGGAAGTATAAACGTACTGAAAAATAAAATTTTCGAAAAATCCAAGTGGATGCAGTTACCAAGGGACGTCATCATCGGACATGATGTGCTTACCCAGCTCCCGGCGGTCTGTGAAGACCTGCGGATTGGCCATTCAGTCCTCATTGTTTCCGGCGGCCATACCCGGGATATTGCAGGGGAACGGGTCAGGGCTCTCCTCGCAGACACGTACGATATCGCCACGTTTACCGCTGAAACAATCAGCCCACAGATAATTAAGCAGACAGAGATTGCTGCAAAGAATGTGGATTTTCTTATCGGCGTAGGGGGTGGCCGGGTCATCGATACAGCAAAGATTACTGCCTTTAACCTTGACCGGCAGTTCATCAGTATCCCAACCGCAGCGTCCCATGATGGTATTGCGTCAGCAAGGGCCAGCGTACCCACCGCTGAGGGCACAGGGTCGCTCGAGGCACAGCCACCGATCGCGATCGTCGCCGATACCGAAATTATTGCCGCAGCACCCCACCGCCTGCTTGCAGCCGGGTGTGCCGATATCATTTCAAATTACACCGCGATCCTCGACTGGGAACTTGCCCACCGGTTGCGGGGAGAACGGGTATCAGAGTACGCTGTTGCGTTATCGAAAATGACGGCAGAACTGCTGATGAAAAATGCCCATGTCTTAAAACCTCATAGCGAGGAGACCGCCTGGTTTGTAACGAGGGCCCTTGTCTCTTCAGGTGTTGCGATGAGTATTGCAGGTTCATCGAGACCGGGGAGCGGGAGTGAACACAAATTTGGGCATGCTCTCGAACGCCTCGCTCCCGGTAAAGCGCTCCACGGGGAGGCGTGCGGTATCGGGACAATAATCGCGATGTACCTGCATGGCGGGGACTGGAAGATCATCAGGGAGGCCTTAAAAAGTGTCGGTGCACCGGTAACACCGGCCGAACTTGGCATTGATGACGCAGTTGCCGTGGATGCGCTCCTTATGGCAAAGACTATCCGCCCGGAACGCTTCACCATACTTGATATGGGACTGAATGAGGAATCTGCATGGGAACTCGTAAGAATGTTGTACCGGGAGTGACCGGCATGGCAGAAGTGAAACCGAAAGTCACCCTGATCGGGACCGGACTTGCAAATGTGGGGCTCGAATTTGTCTACGAGGGACCACTCGATGAGTGTCGGCCTTGCACGCTGAAAAAGGCCTGCAATAACCTGAAAGAAGGGAAACGTTACCGTATTGTCAATGTACGACCGACAAGGCACAACTGCCTGGTCCACCGGAACGGGACCTGTGCAGTTGAAGTTGTGGAGTCACCCATCGCGGCCCTTTTAAATGCAGAAATGGTAATTAAAAACAGCCGGATACGCTATGAGTATACCTGCACCAAGGAAGACTGTCAAAATTACGACCTGTGTCATCCCGACGGGATCATCGAAGGTGAGAAATATGCGGTCGTGGAAGTGATCGGCAATGCCCCGGCCCCATGTGAGAAAGGGCGGACGCTCCAGCTCGTTAACCTGATGTCGTCCTGAAAAGCACAGGGTTTTCCATATCCGCCCGAATTTTCCCAATTTCCTGACAGGACGCAATCGGTATATCATCGATACCCTAACGATTGTGATACCATCCAGAGCCTGGCCCCAAGAGATGTGATCATCCCACAGTCCTCGAGGTTCACCAGCCACCGGCAGGGGATGCCCCTGGTACCTGACCAGGCACCGGCAAGGGTGCCGGCGATGGCCCCAATCGTATCAGTATCCCCCCCAAGGCTGATTGCCCGGACGATCGTCTCTTCGAAAGACCGACTGTCCATGAAAACAGTGAGTGCGGCATGTGTTGTCAGGAGAGCGTCAAGTGCGGGTTCCGGGTCGTACCGGTGGTATGCCCCGAGCATCCTGATAACTTCGTCGTCATGGCAGCGATTGAGAGCACGGGAGAAGGACCAGGTACGGGAAAAACCACGACACATGTCAGATACCATCTGGTTCACGAAGGCCGAACACTCCGCGGCCGTCTGGTCATAGTGGGTCAGTTGTGAACACCGGATGCTCACCTCGCGCAGGGCAGGCCCGGAAAAAAAAATCCCTACCGGGGCACCTCTCATTACACTCCCATTACTGCGGCTGGTCCCCTTTTGAGTATGCACCATCTCTGCCGCACGTTCAGGTGGGGTGCCCGACTGCACCAGATCGAAAACTGCGCCTGAAGTAGGCCCGTAATATTCAGGATTCCGTATATAACCGATAATAAGCCGTTGTAGGAGATCGTCTGGGGAGAAACCCCTGCATTGGATAAGCGATGTTGAGACTGCGATTGCCTGGAGCGTGTCATCCGTGTAATGGCCTGCAATTCGCATACGAGGCCCTTTGCCGTGCATCTCGGTGATGGGATCCTGGGGTGGAGGGCACCCCTCAAAAGGCGCACCCATTGCATCCCCAATTGCGAGCCCCGTAATGGCTCCCACTGAGCTTAACCCTCCGGATATAAAGATCACCAATAAGGTATATCTGCTCCCGGAAATAGTAAATTTTGAGGAAAGGTGATAGTGTGCAAAAAGAAGAATTGCTGCATTTACACATGCTGATGGTGCATATTAAAAAATACTACGAGAACATCACCAATGATGAAATTCCTACGGTGCGCTATGATGCGCTCGAAGTCTCTCCTGTCCACATTCACAAAAATAAGAAGTGTCACAAGGATGCGATCCTCGCCCTGGGGGATGAGATCGTGACCCATGTGAAACTCCAGCACCCCGTGACGGTGGGTTATACCTCGGATATTCCGCAAGGCAAGATTGCGGTTGAACCATAATCCCGTGATGGACGAACATCAGATCTGCAGGGAAATTATTTCCCTCTTCTTCTCCCGTAATGACCTGAGTATTAGCCAGGCGCGGATAGAGGTCTGTAGGAAATACAAGCTTAAGACAGTTCCAAAAAATTCACTCCTGCTTTCTTATGCCCTACCAGTGGAGCGGGAACCGCTTCGGCTCGTACTGCAGGTTAAACCGACACGGACGCTTTCAGGCGTGGCACCGGTTGCGGTCATGACATCGCCTTCGCCCTGCCCGCACGGAAAATGCTTACCCTGCCCCGGGGGTCCTGACCACCCATTCCAGTCTCCCCAGAGTTATACCGGTGAAGAGCCAGCAGCAATACGCGGCAGGGAACACCAGTATGATCCGTATCAACAGGTAATCGCCCGGCTTTCGCAGTTTGAGAACCTGGGACATCACGTGGGGAAGGCAGAGCTAATCGTCATGGGCGGGACCATGACGGCACGGCCGAAGGATTACCAGGAGTGGTTTGTAACCGGGTGCATCCGGGCAATGAATGAATATGGCAGTCCTCCGACATCCCGGCCGGGAACCCGGTCAGCCATCGGACAGTCTGAACCTGTCGCCCCGATTGACCCGGGATCAGTATTCCATGCCAACGAACATGCCCATGTCCGGTGTGTCGCCATTACATTTGAGACCCGTCCCGACTGGTGTAAAAAAGAGCATATTGATTCAATGCTCTACCTGGGGGTCACGAAAGTTGAAATCGGAGTCCAACATGTCGATGACGAGATACTGACAGTCAACCGGAGAGGTTGCACCGTGCAGGATAGCACGGAAGCGAACAAACTACTCAGGGATGCCGGTCTCAAGACAGGATTCCATATTATGCCAAACCTTCCGGGGAGCACCATCGAAAAGGACCGGGCGCTTTTCAGGACGCTTTTCGATGACCCACGGTTCAGACCGGATTTTCTCAAAATTTACCCAACGCTCGTCACACCCGGGTCAGAAATCGAAGCACTCTGGAAAGAGAACAAGTATTCGCCTTATAGCGAAGAAGAACAGATCGATCTCATCGCCTACGGAAAATCGCTTCTCCCGGTCTATGTCCGACTCCAGCGGATCCAGCGGGATATTCCGGCGAAACTAATCGTAGCGGGGTCAAAACACAGTAATTTCCGGCAACTGGCCGCAAACAGGCTTACTGCCAACGGCGGCCGCTGTCGCTGCATCCGGTGCCGTGAGATCGGCCGGTACCCATCCGATGAGATACCTGAACTCCGGACTGAAACCTACGAGTGCGCCGGGGGGATCGAGCACTTTATCTCGTCCGTTGCAGGAGACTCACTAATCGGCTTCGCAAGGTTAAGGTTCCCAGGCACTGTGTTCCGCGAAGAACTGGAAGAGTGCGCCCTTCTCCGCGAGCTCCATGTGTACGGTAGTATAGTCCCAATCGGGCAGGAGCCATCTGGCGGAGAGCAGCAACACCGTAGTTCCGGGTCATCCCTCCTTTCCACTGCAGAAGATATCGCACGAGGATGCGGATATCGCAGGGTTTCAATTATGAGCGGTATCGGGGTCAGGCCATATTACCGGAACCATGGTTATGAGAGAAGGGGGCCATATATGCAGAAGGAACTGTGATGAAAGCGGCAACCCTTGAATTCCTGGTGCAGCGGTTCTCTGCTTATTACCGGGAGGAGGTGATAATCCCACCTTCTTCGCTCTCCCAGCGGGAATGGGGTTTTATCATGTTCAACACATCAGGAGAGACCCGGATGCGCCGTCACATCGGCTTTGGGAGCAGCCAGGAAGTCGGGGAGTACGTGCAGTCGTTCACTCCTGCGCACATTTACTATTCAAGTGCGTATTACGAGACACCCGGTGCACCCACCATGGATGCAAAGCAATGGAAGGGTGCGGACCTGATCTTTGACCTCGATGCCGACCATATCGTCAGGGGTACCTATGACATCATGCTCACCCGTGTCAGGGAAGAGACAATAAAACTGCTGGCGATGCTTACCGATGAGCTGGGGTTTTCCGAAGACCTGATCGAAGTGGTCTTTTCAGGAGGGAGGGGATACCACATTCATGTGAAAGACCCGGCCGTCCGGGGATGGGGGAGCGCTGAACGGCGTGAGGTGATCGATTATGTCTGTGGGATCGGTATCGACCCCGGGCATGTCCTCACAGTCCGTTCACCTTCACCCCGCGGATGGCGGCGGCGTTATATAGCTGCGATGTCGGAGTACCTTTCATGGTTGCAGGGCCTGCCCACAGAGGAGGCAATGGCTGAGATCGAACGGTTGGACGGGGTTGGAGAGATCGCAGCGGAGCGGTTCCTTGCAGCAGCCCCGGATATGCTGGAAAAGATCCGGGAAGGTATACCGGTCAACCCGAACGACCGCGTCATCTGGCCGGTGATACGATCACTTACCTCAGCACCGGACGGTGCATTTGCCACCCGCTTAAAACAGGAGGCAGCCCTTGCCGATGAACCGGTGACAACCGATATAAAACGTCTGATACGACTTCCAGCATCGCTTCACGGGGGGAGCGGATTCCGCGTGACTCCGCTTGTTCCCGGGGAACTCGCAGACTTTGATCCTCTGGTCGATGCAGTCGTCTTTGGTGAAAAGGGGGTCATGGTTGACTGCTCGGTAAAGAGTTCAATGAAACTCCTCGGAAACACCTACACACTTGAAAAATCCACTCTCACCGTACCCGAGGCACTAGCGGTGTTCCTCTGCTGCCGGGGGATGGCAGAGATATCCGGGGGTGGGTAGGCCGTGCACCTCGAGGAACTCCGTACAATCCTGCTTTCAGAGCGTGAGACTGGCAGGCTGACCAGTATTCCGCCAGATATTTTTGAAACAACAAAAACAGAACTGGAGGAGCTGACCTCTGATGTGCATGCAAATGAGGACCCTTTCAGCGATCGCACCCGCGTGCTCATTGAACGGGCATCAAGCATACGCGAGACATTACAGGATCTCTTCAGGACCAGGGCGGAAAAGATACTCACCTTGTCATCGGGTTATATTGACGGGCATCCGCTGGAAAAGGATGAGATAAAAAAGATGCTCCCTGCCGAGCGTGAAATGTTTGACACGGTTACCGGGGCGATTCAGAAAAATCGCGAGATCTGCATTATTACCCGGCATGACCAGATATCCATTGCGCCAGGTGTGAAAGAATTCACCACAACGGGCAACGAATCAACCGGGGAACAGGCCCCAGGGGCCAGTGAAACAATTCCCCTGCCAGGACAGGGTTATATCCTTGCCCGGGTCCTCGATACGATGGAGCCATTTATGGGCGTGGATGGGAGAATTTATCACCTTATGAAAGAAGATATAGTGACACTTCCCCGGAGGAATGCGGAAGTCTTAAACGAACGCAACATAGTGTTATCTGTTAATTCGTCAACAATACCATAATAAGGAATGGCGCTTATGGTAGAGTTCATGCTAACCATCCGGGACTTCATCGCAGAACTCCGCACTAAGTCCACGAAAACGACTTATCGGGCTGGAATCTTATCCTTTTTAGACTGAAAATACGGTCGACAGCGAACAGAACGGAACGCCACTTCTGAAGAGAGGGTCCGGTATCTCTGGAGTGATCGGCCATGACTGACACGGTAGACACCTGCGAGGACCTGGTTGATGTCATGCGAGAAATCCGGAAAATGATCAACGAGATGACAGCGAGACTCGAAAAATCAATGGATGGTGAATAAATGACAGAACATAGAATTTACGAACCGGAATTTATCAAAGAGTGCTTTCTTGAATTATTAGAAGACCCGGAATTTAGAGCAAAACTGAAAGCCGATCTGAGAACAGATCCGGAAATAATCAACACCATAAGGAACAGCGGATGAACACTGCCCGGGATCTTCGATGAGGACGAATAAATGGCAAACCCGAAAATCACGAAAAAAAATGCAGGCCAACTAATCAAATCAATCCTCGACCAACTATCACCTATAGATGCGTACACCGTAATTGCGACTCTTCTACCGTCACAATACGATGCTGACCATATAATCAGTCTTGTGTATCAGGAGTATGGAAAAGAAAAGTTCTTTGACGCGGTTGTATTGACATCTTTTGATAGA
>CAIJED010000169.1 GCA_903819595.1 uncultured Methanomicrobiales archaeon
ACTGCTACGCGTGTCGATCAGTATCCTGCCATCCGGCATAAGGGATCCTTCACGGTACTCGGTCCTGCCGTAGCTCGAGTATGATTTTGCATTGATCTTCCGAAACAGTCCATTCCTGCTGAACGGGGGATCGAGGCCATAGTGCCGGGCCTTTGCGACGATACGCGGGACCCAGAGGTCTGCACCAGGAAAAATGATGACGTCCGGGTCAATGGAGTTTACCATCCCGGAGAGGTCGTCGATCACCGTTCTTTCGTCCCCGGAAAAAAGTCCGGTCTTACCTGGCTCCCCGTTGGTTACACGGACTGACCTGCACTCCTGAGGGGTGGTAAGGTTTTCCAGCACTTCGATCTCCATGACCCTTTCAGGGAGCAAAAATTCAGGGGAAAACCTGGACTCTTCCACTTCTCCGCACGGGAACAGGTTGTGTTCAGCCATGTAGCGGTGGTCAGGCCGGGTATCTACATTGTACAGCCTTGCTTCGTTGCATGTCTGTTCCAGAATGGCATCGGCGACCTTGCGCCCTGCACTTACGCGGTACCCGTCGCAGGTACCATACACGGTCTCAAACTGGCATTCCCGGAGCCCGTACTGTTCAGAGAGTGCATCGATCATCTGCCAGTGGGAATCTGCTTTTGGGAGCTGGAAGTAAAAATCAGGAATGAACGGTATCCTGCGGAGGGTTGCCTGGCCCTGGTCGCGGTGCTCCCAGAGTTCAACATGGCTGTTCCGGTAACAGGAGTCGATGATCCACATGGCCGTTCACACCTGCCTGTTCCCCTGTTTGCGGGGCTGATTTGCGGTGGGAAGCAACGATGGCAACTCTTGAAACGGAGGGCTCCCACCGGTAACAACAGGCTCATCGTCCGGTCTGTGTTCCTTGCACATGCAGATAAGTACTGAGAAAATGGCCGCTTCAAGCGGATCATCGAACGCGTAAAATGCCTCACTGGCATATGTTTTTGTCATTGCCACCACCTGTTCCGCGTAGACGGCATCACCGCACCTCATGGCCCGGGCAACACGTGCCCATCTCCCGGCGATCTCATTTACCCCCATGCGGACACTCACAAAACTCCGTCCCATCATGACCCCCCGGCGAGGAACCCCTCAAGGGTCGACTGTCCCTTCCCTGTTCCTGTCAGTTTCCGCGAGGGGTACGCCCTGCGCAGCGTATCCCGGGGGGGTACAGGCGGCTCCCGGAAATAGATCACCTGGTCTGCACATGATATGATCAGATCAAACCACGGATCTGCATCCGGGGCATACAGTACCACAACTGCACCTTCTGACGCTTCTTTCAGCGCATGTGCAACAGATGCGGCATCTTCCTCAATGGCATACAGTGACGGGTCATGCTCGACGAACAGGATAGAATGCCGTGCTGTCCGGATCTCGGCCGCGAGCTGGCCTGGTGAAACTGCCCTCCTGACCTCCATGTTGCCAGGGTGTTTCGCGAGTGCAGGCAGTATCACCGATGTAGTCCCTGTAAGATACAGGAACAGGTACCGCCCGTTGTCAGGATTGGTGAGGGCCGGGAGCACGAGCTCGCCAGGTGCGATCATGGCACAAAACATGCCTGTCTGCACGGATATTGTAGGTGCAAGCTCAAACTCCATGGTATGTCGGTTGTCCCGGGGAGTCCATAAGGGTGGAGCAGGCGTGGTGTGAAAGTGAAGTGACAGGGGGCCATGTAACAGGTTTTGTCATAAGATGGCGATCCAAACCGGCTACTTATTTATATCAAAATGTATAACTATATACATCAAAGTATTACAATGTCGCACGAGTCACTTGAAAGGGGACGGCAGTCAGACACCGGAAAATTCTATCATACCTCTCCGTTGGTACCTTTCCGGTAACTGGCCGCTCCCCTGTCAGGGTTGTCACGTGTGAATGTTCTCACTTGATTATTTACAAACCAGGAGTGTAACACTATGAAGTCCCGTGATATTGCAATAGTTGGTATTCTGCTTGCCATTGGAGCAATCCTTCGCTATTTCCTTGCGATGCTCCACACACCACTGACGCCGAACATGATCATCGCGTTCTACTGTCTCGCGATTATCCTGATATCGCCGAAGGTCTACGAGGCACTGGGGATTGGAATTGTCGCCGGTATCCTCTCCATGCTGATATCAGGCTCGATATTCCCACCGGCCAACCTGATCAGTGAGCCTGTCGGGGCTCTTGTCTGCTTTGGCGTGTATGCCGCGATTAAAAACAGGTCGAAGATCTCTCCCTCGATTGCGACGTTTGTCACCACGCTCGCAAGCGGGTTTACGTTCGCTGCAATAGCCATCATCGCCGTAGCACCCCAGATCATCACAAAGTATGCCACGATGGGTGGGTTTATCGTCGTATTCGTACCGATCGTAGTTATTACCGCGGTATTCAATGCCGTCATTGTCCAGCTGCTCTACATCCCGTCAAGCAGGGTGCTGATGCGGGGACAGGAATGATCAGGCTGGATTCGGTCAGCTATGCCTATCCACACACCGGTAAACCTGCACTGACAGACCTCTCGCTTTCGATAGGGAAAGGGCAGTGCGTGATGGTTACCGGGCCTTCAGGGGCAGGGAAAACAACGCTTTGCCTGGCATCTGCCGGTATTCTTGCGCATGAATACGGCGGAAAGAAAGAGGGGACCGTCATGATCGATGGTCGTGACGTGAAGAGTTACAAAGACCTCTCTGATATCGCTTCCAACCTCGGGATTGTTTTTGACGATCCGGAGGCCCAGCTTATTTTTACCACGGTTGAGGAGGAGATCCTCTCGGCTCTGGAACGGAGAGGACTCCAGGTGGAGGAGATCGAGGACCGTCTCCGGGCCATCATGGAGTTGACAAAACTTTCCGGGTTAAAAGACCGTGCCCCCCATACCCTTTCAGGGGGGCAGAAACAACGCCTGGTCCTGGCCGTTACGCTTTGCCTGGGAACGGGTATCCTGATCCTCGACGAACCGACGTCTGAACTGGATGAACATGGGACGGACGGGATCCTCGGTATCCTGAAAGGATTAAAAGCCCAGGGCAGGACGATCCTCCTCGTCGAACACAAATTTACCAGGATGCGGGAGATCGTTGATACCCTGATCGTCATGGAAGATGGCCATATCAGGGCATCCGGGATTCCCGACGAGGTCATCCTTGATCCGGCAATACGAAAGATCGTGCTCCCGAATTTCACCGGTATCAGGGAACGGACACAGAATGCAGGTGAAACGGTTTCTTCTGAACCGCTGATTGTTGTAAAAGGCTTAACGCACACCTATGGCACTGATATCCATGCGCTCCGGACCATCGATCTTACGATATCATCCGGTGAATTTATCGCAATCGTCGGGGAGAATGGTTCAGGAAAGACCACGTTGATCAAGCACTTGAACGGGCTCCTGAAGGCCACGGCCGGTTTCGTTTCCGTGAAAGGAAAGGACACTTCAAAAACAACGATTACCGAACTTGCCCGTGATGTGGGCCTGGTATTCCAGAATCCGGACCACATGTTTTTTGCCGATACCGTCCGTCTTGAGGTGGCGTTCGGGGTGGATAACCTAAAGATTCCGGACCGCGATGAGGTAATCGACCACGCACTGATGCGGGTGCGTCTTACCCATGCGAAAGATCTCTATCCGCGGTGGCTTTCGCGGGGTGAACGTCAGCGTCTTGCCATCGCCTGTGTCCTCGCCATGCAACCTGCCGTGATCGTGCTCGATGAGCCGACCACCGGCCTTGATGGGAAAGAGGCACGTGAAGTGATGGAAGTATTAAAAGAGCTCCAACTCGCGGGCCATACAGTAATTATTGTCACTCACAGTATGGAAATTGCACAGAACTGTGCTGACCGTGTGATCACGATGGAAAACGGGAGCATACTCTCTGATGTATGCACAACAGGAGAACGGTCATGACCGAGATCCTCCAGTATGTCCAGAAGGAAGGGTTCTTTCATCGTCTCGCACCGCTGACAAAGATCCTGTTTGTCATTACTGTTGGCATAATGAGCATCGTCTCGACGAGTATCCCATTCCTTGCCGGCGTTATTATTGTCCTGCTGGTCATCGCATGTATCGCCGGGCTCCACCGCGAAGTGATCAGGCAGTTTCTCTTAATCGCCGTGATGAGTGTTATCCTGATCGTTATCACCGTCATCACGCTTCCCGGCGGTCAGACCCTTTTTGTGATAGGAGGTATTATTCCGATCACGACCGGTGGAATCCTCATTGGTATTGTGATGACCCTGCGGTTTGCGGTCCTTATTACTGCGATCCAGCTCTTCGTATTGTCAACCCAGCCCAGAGACCTTGTCCATACGCTTGAGCGGATGAGAGTGCCGGTTGATTATACGCTGATGTTTGTAATCGCCCTCCGGTTCATCCCCACGCTCCAGATCGAGGGGAACCGGATCCATGAGGCGCAGTTGGCCCGAGGGTATAACCCGGGTTCCGGCGTAGGCGGGAAGATCCGGAGTATTGCACCTGTGATGGTGCCGCTGGTCTCCAACTCGCTAGCCCGGTCGAATGTACTTGGTCTGACTATTGATCTCCGCGGGTACCGGACGAAGATTAGGACCCCACTGCGGGAACGGCACCTTATGCAGATGGATTATGCGGTTATTGTCGTACTGGCCCTTGCATTCGCAGTATTCACCTATTCTGCATGGATACAGTTGGTATGATATGGCAGGCATTCTTTTTTTTAAGGATTCAAGGATGGGACTGATAACAAGGTAGAATTGTTACGAATGCAATTTTCACATTGTGGAAGCAACGGGATGCTCCCGGTTGTAACCGTTATTGACCGATACATATGAGGCTCCCGTCACCCCCGATCTCCCCTGGGATATCAGTCATGTATATACCGGCGAGGAAGCGGGATCCAGGGTCCGGTCTGAGACCTTCGATCAATTGCATGCATCATTTTTTACTGGTTGAAATGAATGCCAGGGAATATCTGCGCGAACCCGGATAAAATTTATAATGCCTGGAAAATTCCCCTCGATTTTCTTCTGCATAATACATTATGTATATATACAAAGAAGTATAGTGTTTACGCGACGTATCAAGAGTCGTGATGAAGTATGAGTAACCCGCAAATGGAGCAGATCGGGAAACTGAAGGCGATAGCGCTAAAAAGATGCTCAGAGCGGATAGCAGAAGCGGAGCGGAAACGGGGTGGTGCCGGAGAGATACTATTCAACCCTGCACCGCATTGCGGGATCACATCATTCCTGAAACGGAATCACGGGCTATGAACAGGAGGACAGAATGGATAACAAAAAGATCGTAAGGACCGGGAAAAGCGGCGAAGTTGTGGAGCCTGGCAATACGGACACCATAACATCTGAAGTATCACTCCTTGCTCAGATCCATGCCAAGGAGGAGGAACAGAACGAAAGGATTGAAACTGCCAGGCAACAGTATGTCACTGACGTTGAGAATGCCCGGAAGGATGCTGAGTCCTGGCTTTCCCGTGAGCGTACCCTCATACAGACTGAGGCAGATTCTGTCTGGCGTGAGGCGATGGACCGAATCAATCGAGATGTTGAGCGGGTGCTCAGTGAAGGCCAGCAGCGGGTACACTCCGATCATGAGCGGAAGGAGCGGAGGTTTGGCGAGGTCGTTGACCGGGTAGTACGGGAGATCAGTAAAGGGTAAACACGAAAATGATACAGAAGATGGAGAGTGTCCTGGTGGTGGGTCCCAAATCGGACTTCAGTCAGATTGTCGATATGCTGTACCACATGGGCACCATCCACCTCGAAGAGGTGAGCAAATACCTGGAACCCGGTAGTGGGAATGTACGGAAGATCATCACCGGCAGTATGATGGATATCCCTGTACTTCTCGCCTCAATTGAAGGGATCTTATTGCTCCTTCCATCATTGCCGGGCGCTCCTGTGCTCACGGCACAACGGTATGAAGAGATCAGGCACCTGCCAACCCCGGAAGTCCTGGAAAGGGCCCGTCATGTTGTCGGGAAGGTAGGGGAGACTACAAGAGACCTGTCATTAAAAAAAAGTGACCTGGAGATCACCATTACAGGACTGAACCGGTATGAAAAAATTATTGATAAAATTCAGCCGCTCGAAGAACAGCTGCCGATACTCCAGGGCTATGAAGTCACCGTCCTGGTTATCAGGAAAGAATACGAGGATGTCCTGGATATTATCCGTCCTGCGCTATCAGGGATTACAAATAAACAGTTTGAACTGATATCAGCGGAGCTGGACGAACAGACAATTGCCGTGATCACGGTCTTCAATAAAAATTATTCTGAAGATGTCCACCGTTTCCTGTTCTCCAAAAATATTAATGAAGTCCGTATACCGGCTGATTATTCGAACATGCCGCTTGAAAAGGCGCTGTTGCTGATCGATAAAAACCGCCGGGATGCAAGAATGGAAAAAGACCGGATCGATAAAGACCTCACTCATATCTCACAGGAATGGCACCACGAGCTGTCCACTTTAAAGAAAATTCTGACAGAACGGGGTGAAGAACTTCAGGCCTACAATAATTTCGGAGAAACTGACTATACCGTAATGATCCGGGGCTGGGTTCCGAAAAAACTGATTCATGAAACAAGAGATGCACTGGATGAGGCATTCCAGGGCAGGGTGGTGATGACGGAAACGGAGGCGACGGCAGAAATGATGGCCCGTGTCCCCATCTCCTACAATAACCCGAAGTGGGTGCGCCCGTTTGAATTTTTCATGAAACTTGCAAGCCCTCCGCAATACAACGAGATCGATCCTTCGCCGCTCCTGGCGATATTTTTCCCGATATTCTTCGGCATTATTGTAGGGGATATCGGGTATGGTATCCTGATCCTGGTAGCCGGGTTATTTATACGGTACCGTTTTGGCATGATACCATGGCTCCGGCAGATATCGGGTATCCTGATCATTTCATCCTTTCCGGCCATCTTTTTTGGCTTCCTGTTCGGGGAATTTTTCGGGAATTTTGGCCAGATGATGGGGTGGC
>CAIJED010000170.1 GCA_903819595.1 uncultured Methanomicrobiales archaeon
GCTGGTGCCTTGGTGATGTTCGCGACGGCGCACTGCAGCTCTAGCGATTCGGCTGCTCCTGCAGGCACTGCTGGCACTGGAGGCGCGGCGGGGTCTGGCGGTACGGCTGGTTCTGGAGGCACGGCTTCTCCGCCTGAACCCGAACGTAATCTACAAGACCAGGGGAAACGCTGCGATCTGCCTTATGGTGAACGGACCGGTGGACCGCGTGTTCGATATCGCCTGCGATATGGTCGGCTCACTAGCCCATATTTCCCATGAAAACACAAATCCAGGTGTTGTAGCGGTCGAGACCCGCCCTCCACCGGATTTTTATTATAAGACGGTCAGGGATTTCTGTACCATAGAAGAAGCGATTGCCATCCTGGAGGCAACCGGAGCACGCTATAAAGGTTTTAAGAATGGCAGGGGACTGATCGGGGCGACCGCCGCAGTCTGCAGCGTGCTCCCTGACAGGACATTTGAATACCTGGCATACAGGAAACCCGACGCCTTTGGTACACCGAGATCGGTTGACCGGCACAGCCTGTCTGATGCCGAGACGTCCACCTTCCCACATACCTGGGATACCTTCGATATCGAAAATAACTGCGTTGTCTGTGTCCCGCACACACCTGACCCGGTCCTCTTCGGGGTCCGGGGAGAGAGCCCCTCGTGGGTTGCCCTCGCAAGGATGCAGGTTGATTCGGAACCTACGGAAATTGAACAGATCTTTGTCACAAACCAGGGCACCGATGCGCACCTCGTTGAGGGTGAGATCGGATCTCTTACGGAGGGTTTTTCCTACCGTGTGACCGGTACGGTATGCGCCTTTGCACAGAGTGGAATTGGGGGACATGTATTGATTGAGATCGGGGACGGGGACCAGAAAGTCCGCTGCATGGCATACGAGCCGACGAAGGGGTTCCGGAACATTATCCGGGCATTATGGCCGGGGGACCGGGTGCTCGTCACCGGGAGCTATAAGGGTGGCAGTATAAACCTAGAGAAGATCTGTATTCTCACGTTGTCACCCGCCATGACTAAACGACCACCGGTCTGCCCCTCGTGTGGAGCCCGGATGACGAGTGCAGGTGCTCAGAAGGGCTACAAATGCAGGAAGTGCGGGGCCCGAACGAAAGACCCGCAGGTTACATTTCATGACAGGACCATTACACCCGGATGGTATGAAGTCCCGCCAATCGCCCGCAGACACCTGGCAAAACCCCTCTGCAGGGGTCCATGACTCCTGACGCAGGCAATCTGCCGGGAAGGGTTATCCTTGGACGCGTCCAACAAGTGAAGAGAAGGTTTGGGAGCACATGAGTCACGAATGCCGCGTACCGGTCAGGCAAGTACACCTGAAAGCAGGAATGACGGTCGGAGAACTCGCCGAGCAGATGGGGCAGGCCGGGGCATATAACGGCGGTGCGCTGTACCGTGCCATCAGCATTTATGAAAAGATGCTCCGTGACCCGGATGTGACAAAGTTTTTCGGCCTCGCCGGGGCCATGGTGCCTGCGGGCATGGGCGGGATCGTCAGTGACCTCATCGAAGCCGGGCATATCGACGTTCTCGTCTCGACCGGAGCAAACCTCACCCACGATATCATTGAGGCGATCGGGTGCCGCCATTATCACGGTGACGCGGGATGTTCGGATATTGAGCTGAGACACGAGGAGATTAACCGTATCTACGACGTCTACCTGCCGAATGAGGCATTTATCAGGTTCGAAGAGTTCATGCAGGGGACATATGCCGGGTTGCCCGAAGGGGAAACAGTTTCGATCAGCGAACTGCTCACCCATATCGGTTCACGGCTCAGTTCCGGAATCCTCGCGACCGCTGCAAAAAAGTCTGTCCCGGTATTCTGTCCTGCCATCCAGGACTCCATGATTGGGCTCCAGTACTGGTTATTCTCCCAGACCGGGCACGTCACCGTGGACGCGTTCAAGGATATGCCGATGTTGCTCGACCGCTGTTTCACGGCAAAGAAAGCCGGGGCGATGATTATCGGTGGTGGCGTACCGAAGAATTTTATCCTGCAGAGCATGCTGATGACAGAAAACGGTTTCTCGTACGCGGTGCAACTGACGGGAGACCGCCCGGACCTCGGCGGCCTGTCAGGTGCCACACTTGATGAAGCCCGTTCCTGGGGAAAGATCACCGAAGAGGCATCGGCTGTGACGGTCTATGGCGATGCAACGGTCCTCCTTCCCTTCATGATGGCTGCAGTACTGGAGAGACTGGAACAATGACCACACTCATCCTCGCACTTGACGTAACAGACAAGGCGAGGGCAATAGCGATTGCTTCCCGGTGTGCACCCGATATTGACGCAATAAAAGTTGGTTACCCCCTCGTCCTGGCAGCAGGGCTCTCAATTGCCGATGAACTTGGTGACCTTGACCTGCCGCTGATTGCAGATTTTAAGGTGGCCGACATTCCGAATACCAGCCGGCTTATCGCAGAAGAGGTATTTACGTCCGGTTATGACGCACTGATCTGCCAGGGTTTTACCGGCCGCGACTCGGTGACGGCCTGCGTCGGGGTGGCCAGGGAGTACGGGGGCGAGTGCTTCGTAGTCACCGAAATGAGCCATCCCGGGGCAACAGAATTCTTCCATGGGGGGACCGCAGAGAGGATTGCCATGCTCGCAAAAGAGTGTGATGCAGATGGCATTATTGCACCGGCAACGAGGCCTGACCGGGTTGCGTCCTTAAAGCAGCTGATCGGTGACCTTAAAATTTATTCTCCGGGGATAGGAGCACAGGGAGGTGATATTTTCACAATCTCAAAAATTGTTGACGGTATCATCATCGGACGTGCGATATATGATGCGGAAGATCCAAAGGAAGCTGCATTGCTGTTTGCTGGTATCCGCCAATGATGAGAAAGGAAGACTGATAAAAATGATGAACCCTATGAGTCAACTGAGGCGGAAACTCATTCTGAACGGTCTAAAAGTTTAAAAGGATGGCATTCTATCTGATAGTATGGAATGGACCGCGGACCAGCGAAAAATTGCAGAGAAATATACGCATCTTGAAGATATTCCGGGTACCGAACGGCGGTACAAGTGTCATACCTGTCACCTGATTGTCGATGAGACACCGTGCCCGAAATGCAATGAGGAACACCTCGAGATTATGTGTCCCCTCGACCACTGCCATTGCTCGCACGAGATCCTTTCAGGGATCGATTACTGCCCGCTCTGTCATGCGGCCGTATGTCCCGAATGCGGCTCTCATGATGTGGTTCAGATCAGCCGGGTCACCGGGTACCTCCAGGACGTATCAGGGTGGAATGCGGGAAAACAGCAGGAATTAAAGGACAGGGTCCGCTATACCGTAGCGTAAACGAAGACCCGGTTTTCATGAAATATTATATCAGGAACAATACTCTTTTTATCAGGGGTTCATTTTCTGCCGCAAGTACCGGTCCCTGCGGTGGCCTGCATCCCGTTTCAACGCTGTTAATGCACAGCGCCGGAACATCAGAAACCACCCATCGGGACCCATGCAGGGAATTAACCCACCAGGTCTGCAGGGAAGGTCTGCCGATGGATTTTTTCGGGGTCATTACCGGAAATGACATCAGGCATCTTTGCATTGTCCAGTATGATTATATCACGGTCTTTATCCTGGCATCCCCGCAGAGTGACAACCAGGCAGATCAGACCAGTATTCTCGTGTATTCTGGTGAAGGACTGGCAGATCATGCACTCCTGCAGATGATTGTGACCGTTACCGGTGCGAAAGAGCGAGCCCTGGTCAATGCCGGGGTGCCATTCACCGTAGAAACAAATGACCATGTCATTGTCGCATCTGAAGGACTACCCGGAAACAACGACGCAGGAATGCACATTGAAGCTGGAAAGCGGGTGTCAGGGAGCATCCTCTTTGGTCTCCCTCACGCACTCGGACAGGAAGATGACAAAAACAGAAACGGCCCGGCCTTTTATGTATATTCCAGACTCGGGGGAGGTCATTTTGTCAGGTGGTGTCCGGAGCAGTGTCCCTATTACCCATGCCATTTTTCCGGACAGCGATGTGATTACTGCTACTGCCCGTTCTACCCCTGCAAAGATGAGACCCTTGGCCAGTGGGTAACCGGGTCAAACGGCGGGAGGGTTTGGAATTGCAGCCGGTGTACACTACTTCACACACCGGATAATGCAGATTATCTTTTGCAATACCCGGAAGCTCCGCTGGAAGAGTTGAAGAAACACGAACAAAGCAGGGTTAAAAAACAGGGTTTATAATCAAATCCCAAGTGCTGCGATGAGTTCATCCAGTGGGACTCCATGGGCCTCGGCTGCTTCGCGGACCGTCTCCCCACGTGCAATCGCACATCCCACACATCCCATTCCAAACTTGAATAAAACCTCTGATGATTCTGGTTTGGCTTTTAAGAGATCATAAATGGTGCTATCTGCTGTTACTGTCATGGGGTACTATTCACTATACCGGTACTTAAACCTGTACTTGGTAGCCGGGTACCCTTCGTGCAGGTGGTCCCATTCACTTTCACACCGTGCATCCCAACACCATTAATATGCCCTGCCGGGTGAACATGTAGCTGGAGATGTAAAATGGATATTTCCCAGATTGTTGACAGAATCTCCCAAAAAATTGAGGCAAAAGGACATGCGGCAGATAAATCAAAGATTGAACAAAAACTGCGCCGCCTTATTGAGGAGTTCGGAGTCCAGCCGGCCGACGCCGAGAGGACTGTATTGTATGATATCGCACGTGATTTTGGCATCCAGCTCGGGAATGCCGCGGGTCCCGGTGATCAGAAACTGATCAACTCGGTCAGCACCGAGGAATGGGTCACGATAGAAGGGAAGATCGTTGCACTTGGCCATTCACCCTCGCCATCGATTGCCTATTCCGGAATCATCGCCGACGCTTCAGGAGCGATCCGGTTTGTCATCTGGTCAAAGGCATCGGTCCCGGTCATCAAAAAGGACGCGTGGTACCGTTTTGAGTCTGCGGTGGTTGATGAGTTCAAAGGAGCACTCAACTTAAAAGTCCACTCTGGGACGACCGTGAAGGAGCTTGAAATCGATGGTGTCTTAATCCCGGTCATCACCCCACTTGCCGAACTGACCGCAGGTGTGGCGAGTGTCCGTGTGAAGATGATACAGGAATGGGATGTCACCCATGACCGGATGCTCCAGTCAGGCCTGCTCGGGGATGAGACAGGCACGGTGAAATTTGTCACATGGAAAGATGAGGGAATGGTGCGCCTGGAACCAGGCATGGTATATACCATATACTACGCACTGGTGGACGAGTTCAACGGGCGTCATTCTTTGAACCTGAATACGGCAAATATCCTCGCCGAAGAAGGAGATATCGCCGTTTCTTCCGGGGCCTCGACGTTCCAGGGGGCACTGGTCCATATTGCCCCGGGTTCCGGACTGATCAAGCGGTGCACGGTTGAAGGGTGTAACCGCGTGCTTTCCCGCCAGAATTACTGCCCGGTCCATGAAATGCAGCCGAAGTTTAATTACGACCTCCGGATCAAGGGTTGGCTCGATGACGGCACTCATACCATCGACACACTGATGCAGCGTGAGGTCGTGGAATCGCTCACGGGTATGACACTGGAAGAATCCAGGGAGCTGGCAGAGAATAACCCGCTCGGAATGGACGAGGTGTTTTTACGCATGAGAGAGAAGATCCTCGGGCGCTACCTGCGGTGTGAGGGTAGAGAGATCGACCGGAGGCTGATTGTCAACTCCTGTGAACGTATTCACTTCGAGCCAACGATGCTGGCTGAATTGTTGAACCGCACGGGAGGCGAGGTTTCATGAGCACACCTGCCAACGGTGGATTCCCAAAGCGCGAGAACATGTTCGAGCGCGAACCGGCCCGCAGAGTGTTTGCCGGGGAGCTCCGTGAGATCAGGGAACAGTTCCGCGACGGGACCGATGAAAAAAGCCCTTCATATGTCCTCCTGCCAACCGGGCAGCGGTGCAACAGGGTGTTCCTCGTCGGTTCAATGACAGAAAAAAAACGCCAGGGTGAACAGAACATGTTTTACCGGGGCAGAATTGCGGATCCAACCGGGACATTCTTTGTGGCTGCCGGGAGTTACCAGCCCGAGGCCATGCAACAGATGGCCCGGATAGAACCACCGGCCTTCGTCGCAGTCGTCGGGAAACCTTCAATATACGAGACCCCGGATGGCACAATCCTGGTCTCAGTCAGGGCGGAGTCCGTTACGGTTGTCGATCGCGAGGTCAGAGACTGCTGGGTCCTTGAAACTGCAAAGGCCACGTTAGACCGCCTGGACACCCCTTCGTCCGGCCCGGACTCCGTGCGTGCGACTGAAAAATACCATCTTGATCCGGTGGCGTACCGGAAAATGGTGTATCATGCGCTGTCACAATTAAAATTCTGAAAATATTATCCTTTTTTCGCGGTTCATCGTCATCAGGGCGCCTCTTCTTACTCGAGAAATTCGAAACCATTGAGGCCAGATGGCACGGGTCCGATCCCGTGACGTGACCCCGGGTTGGACCCGGGATAGCACGGACCCCACATTTTCTGATATCCCGCACGATGAAGATACCGCTCCATGTATTGGCCATTCAATGGCGAAGAGCTGATGTGTGGCCCTGAGTTATTCGGAGGGTTATCATTTGTTTTCTGTTTCGGTTGTTCTGGAAATGATGTGCAGCCAATCCCTTTTCTGGCTCCCCTGTTTAAGAAGTCGAAATTTTGTAGAGGATCTTCGCCCCGGGCCGGAATACTTCCCCGCTCCTCCCGTTCAGGGTGACTTTCTTTGGGGTACCTTCAATTTCCCGGAGGATCCCCTGCTTCACGAGGTGCCTGATAAGGGCAGCAAGGTTTTTCCCGGTCCAGCCCCTGACTGTCCGATAGCTCTTCAGCTGGTCATGGCCACACTCCGAAATTTTTTTATTGGCCGCACCGGTCAGTACCCCGGCGATATAGATCGCGGTACAGGGATGTTCAAGGTCGATAATACCCTGCACGATAAGCTGGGCAACCGGGGTTACCTCAACTGCCTGCCGGACGGGACGTGGCCGGACTTTCCGGGGAGTGGGGGTCATTTCTTCGGGGATGTCGGGGAGGAGGAGTTTCGACGGTTGACAGATATCACAACACCGTTCTGCCCTGCCCTGGTAGTCCTCTTCAAAGTACCGGAGCATAGCAGCCCTCCGGCAACCGGTAGTCTCACAATACCAGGCCATCTGGTTGAGTTTCTGCAATGCCTTTTTCCTAAGTTCGGATGTGGATGAGTCCTTGGTAATGAGGGCCGAAAGACGGGGACGGTCAGACTTCCGGTAGTAGAGGATACAGTCGGCAGGCTGCCCGTCTCTTCCTGCCCGTCCGCTCTCCTGGTAGTATGATTCGATGCATTTTGGCATCCCATAATGGATAACAAACCTCAGGTCCGGCCGATCGATACCCATCCCAAACGCAACTGTTGCACAGATCACCTTCGTTGTACCCTTGTTAAAGGCATTCTGGACACGGGTGCGGGTCGCATCGGAGAGTCCTGCATGGTATGCAGCAGCTGAAAAACCGTCATTCCGCAATTTTTTTGCGAGAGTTTCAGTTTCTTTCCTGGTGTGGCAGTAGATAATCCCCGTCACATTCCTGCGTGACGAGATATCGTATGTAATATGCCGGTAAATGTCGGTGGTCACCCGCACCTCGTAAAACAGGTTCTGCCGGTTAAAACTCCCCAGGTAGACCTTCGGGTTGACGAGGTGCAGCTGGTCGATGATATCCCTTCTCACCTCGGGCACGGCGGTGGCCGTTAAGGCAATGATCGGTACACCTGGATATTTTTCCTTCAGAACGGACAGGTTCCGGTATTCAGGCCTGAACTGGTGGCCCCACGTGGAGATGCAATGGGCCTCGTCGATCGCAAAAAGGCTGATTTTTGCCTTCTGTATCAGTGCAAAAAATGACCTGGTCGATATCTTTTCGGGCGATACAAACAGTACCCTGATATCCCCGGCCATGATCGCCCTTGTGAGCTCCTTTGTCTCAGCATACGTCTGGCTGCTGTTGAGTGATGCGGCTGCGACACCTTTCTGCCGTAATGTGCCCACCTGTTCCTTCATCAGGGAGATCAGCGGCGAAACGACCACGGTCATGCCGTCAAGTAACACGGCCGGCAGTTGATAACAAAGTGATTTCCCGGCGCCTGTGGCGAACAGGCCCAGCACATCCCGCCTATCCAGGACGTCCCGGACGATCTCCTCCTGGAACGGGCGGAATGCCGGGTATCCAAGGTTATGGAGCGCCTGGGAAATGTCGTGCATGCTATACCGTTAGGCCTGTGTGCATTTGATCTTTTTGAATGCTACCCGGATTATCCGGTCGTGGCGGCAATCCCGGCGGGGTTAGTAACCCCCACAGGTACCCACTCGCCAGTACAGGCGAAAAAATATTACATGCATATGATGGAAACAGGTGCCTGGGTATTCATCACTATCATGAGGTGGATGGCCCGGTACATCAAGTTTCAACAATAAACAGGGCACTTGAAGGTATTAATGAGGGTTTTTTTGTTCATTCCACCGCTCCATCACTTCAGTACCTTCGATAAATTCAAGACCGTGCTTTTGTGCGTACCGTATTGCATCGGATTTTGTCAGTGCATTACCAGACTCGTCGTCAAGCATCTCGCAGATAGTGACCGCGGGGGTGATTCCGGCCATCTCTGCCATGGCGATCGAGAGCTCAGTCTGACCCTTCCGCTGGTCGAGCAGCCCTTCAGCCGCCCGCAGGAGGGCCATGTGCCCTGGGGTCCGGAAGACTTCATGGAAGTTCACACATCCACCATTCAGTGCATTTTTTACCTGTTCAGCAATTGCATTGACCGTCAGCGCCCGGTCACGGTCGGTGATACCGGTGAATGTGTTCCGGTGGTTCACCCAGAGCGAGAAGGAGGAGTGGTTCTTCCGGTCATACGGGATGTCCCCTTCACGTTCTGCCACGGCAACCGCCCTAAGCGCATCGCTTGCAAACGGCAGCCCGAGACGGATGGCAGCCACCGGATGGACCGCCGTGCATATCAGCCCGCCACCATCCTTTCGCATCTGGAAAATGTGGCGCGGTGTGACTACGTCGGAACGTATCGCAAAATCCGTTTCTCCTTCCCTGTCATCAAAATCATAGAGCAGGATAAATTTCCCGTCACGCAATGCGTCCAGGGCCTCATCGATCACTACTCCACCTCAACCGTGACGGTGTCCGTATCCTCAACACCAAGTTTTCTGCGGAGAGCAACCGGAGCAACCACTTCAATGATGTCTTCAGGATAGTGAGTCCTTCCCGGCATCACAATACCACAGGATATGGTACCAATATGACATGGAATGCACTTTGCATCGCCGAATGTCCTGCCATCTGTCGAAAACCCCTTGATCCGGATCCATTCCAGCGCATCGATCTTCTTGCGTACCGGAATACTCGAGGACGAGAGGCGGATGTTGAGGGTGCCCGGGTAGGGTTCAAACCCGAGATGAGTTTTGAACTGCGCCTTGTATGGGGCGAGACTCATGTAATATTTACCCTCCCCGATTCCGCTGACCACCGTCCCGTTCATCACATACCCCTTGTTGTGCTCGGAAAAAATCCGGCTGTATTCCTGGTATTCCTTCCGGAGCTCAGCTTCTCCGGCGCCAGTCAGGGTCACATGCTGGCCGTCGGGGATAATCGTCCGCACAATAAAACCACGGGCCTCCAGCCCTTTCAACCGCCGGGATGCAGTCTGCTGGCTGATCGAAAGCATCTCACCAATGGTCTGCGATGAAACGAAGACCGGTCCCTTACAGCCACCCCGCAGTGCAATTACTTTGAGACACTGGAGGTCTTCAGGTGGTATCATGTTTATCAAAATTGGGATGCTTATTATTTATGAGTTGGTATGCAATGGAAACGGCACCAGCCGGATGCTGGAAAAAATTAATACCTGTCTTCCTTCTGCAACATAATATGATCAGGTCTCTCGCCCAGGAGCAGGACAAGGCAATGCACGGTAACCCCTTCTGGAGGTCCTGGTGATTTTTCATACCCATGAATTCGTGAAATGTCGAAGTTGCATTCGTTAGTTATAATATCTTTCGGGTTTTATGTACTTGACCATGAAATCCGGACTGCGAAATCAGCTGGCCGAAAAAATGGCCGGTGAGATCACGCTCTCGGACTCTCCGGGGAAGGCCCTGAAAAAGTGGAGGATGAGTTTTGACATCCCCCAGGGGGTCCTCTCCGACCATCTGGAAGTTTCACCGTCGGTCATCAGTGACTACGAGAGTGGGCGAAGAAAAAGCCCCGGGACTGCCGTCGTCGGAAAAATTGTTGACAGCATCCTCTCGATAGACGAGGCGAGCGGCGGTAAAAACATCCAGAAATTTGCAAAGATGCTGTACAGCGACTTTGACGAGGATGTCATCTATGACATGCATGACTATGCGAGTCCGGTCCCTCTTGCCCTGCTTTCCGGTGCAATTAACTGCACGCCGATCTGCGGATCAATGGACCAGACGATCTTCGGCTACACGGTCGTAAACAGCCTAAATGCGATAATGAACCTCTCGTCAAATGAGTTCAACCGCATCTATGGCTGGAGCACCGAACGTGCCCTGATATTCACCAATGTGTCCACGGGAAAATCACCCATGGTCGCCATCAGGGTCACACCGTTCAAACCGAGGTGCGTAGTGCTGCAGGGGATCGAGGCATCGAACGTCCATCCGCTTGTATCGTTGATGGCAGAGAAAGACCGGATCACGGTACTCAGTACAGAAATGAGCATTGACAAAATCGTAAGCACATTGAGGGAAGAAAAATGGTAGGAATTATCACCTACGGTGTATACATACCGCGATACCGGATTAAGGTAGAAGAGATCGCCAAAGTATGGGGCGCAAATGCCAGTGATATTACCGGTGGCCTCGGGGTTTTTGAGAAATCAGTCCCCGACCTCGACGAGGATACGGCAACCATCGCGGTCGAAGCTGCAAGGAATGCACTGTTACGCCGAGCTATTGACCCGGAAAAGATCGGTGCGGTCTATGTCGGGAGCGAATCACATCCCTATGCAGTGAAACCAACTGCCTGCACGGTCGGTGAAGCGATTGGGGCCACACCAAGGATGATGGCAGCGGACTATGAGTTCGCCTGCAAGGCAGGGACTGCCGGCATCCAGACGTGTATGGGCCTTGTAAAAAGTGACATGATCGAATACGGTTTCGCAATCGGTTCCGATGTGGCCCAGGGTGCTCCAAGCGATGCACTTGAATACACCGCTGCTGCGGGTGGAGCCGCCTTCCTTATCGGACGGCAGGACCCAATCGCCCGGATTCATCACACTTGCTCGTTTACCACCGATACCCCCGATTTCTGGAGGAGAGAGGGGCAGGACTACCCACGTCATGGCGGCCGTTTTACCGGTGACCCGGGTTATTTCAAACATGTCGAGGGTGCAAGCCGCCTGATGCTGGAAGAACTCGGCAAATCAGCTAAAGACTACGATTACGCGGTATTTCACCAGCCGAATGCGAAATTCCCCCAGAAAGTTGCTAAAACACTTGGATTCAGCCAGGACCAGATAAAGCCCGGGCTTGTTGTCCCAAGGCTCGGGAATACGTACAGCGGTTCGAGTATGATCGGCCTTGCTGCCACCCTTGATATCGCCAAAGCAGGGGACAGGATATTCGTCTGTTCATTCGGCTCCGGGGCTGGAAGCGATGCATTCGATATCTCGGTGACGGATCAAATCGAGTCAGAGGACTTTAACCGGGGTGCAGCACCATCAGTGGAGCATCTCCTGAAAAATCCGATCTATGTCCAGTATGCGCAGTATGCGAAACACAAAGGGAAAATCGTGATGCAGGAATGAGAGACGTTGCAGTAATAGGAATCGGGTGTACCCGGTTCGGAGAGAAATGGGGATGTTCATTCCGTGACCTCTTTGTTGAGGCAGGTGCCCTTGCACTTGACGATGCAGGCCTGTCAGGTGAGGATATCGACGCGATGTATGTCGGGAACATGAGTGCCGGAAGGTTTATCGAACAGGAGCATATCGGCGCATTGATTGCCGACTATTCCGGCCTCTCCACACGTCATATCCCATCAACAAGGGTGGAAGCTGCCTGTGCTTCTGGCGGACTTTCGTTCCGTCAGGCCGTGATCGCGGTTGCCAGCGGCATGGAAGATATCGTGGTCGCCGCAGGAGTTGAGAAGATGACCGATGTCGGGACCGGTGCGAGCGTGGATGCGCTTGCCGGCGCGGCAGACCGCGAATGGGAGGGGTTTGTCGGGGCTACCTTCCCGGGTCTCTATGCGATGATCGCGACAGACTACATGAGCCGATACCCGTTAACAAGGGAGCAGCTGGCGCAGGTTGCGGTGAAAAATCATTATAACGGGGCAAGAAACCCGATTGCCCAGTTCCAGCAGGAGATTACCGTTGACACTGTGCTCAGGTCATCGCTAGTCGCGGATCCTCTACGACTGTTTGACTGTTCCCCAATCACCGATGGGGCGGCAGCCGTCATTGTGGCGCCCCTTGACCGGGCCCGCGAGTTTACTGATACCCCGGTGCGGGTTCTTGCGAGTGAACAGGCGAGCGACACCATCACCCTCCATGACCGGAGAGATATTTCGACGCTCGATGCCACCGTGGCCGCAGGTCGACGGGCATTCAAAACCGCCGGAATTACTCCAAAAGAGATCGACCTCGTCGAGGTGCATGACTGCTTTACCATCGCCGAAATCTGTGCCATCGAAGACCTCGGGTTCTGCAAAAAGGGAGAGGCAGGAAGGCTGACAGGGGAGGGCGTGACTGCGTTGAACGGAGACCTGCCGGTCAATACCAGCGGGGGCCTCAAGGCCTGCGGACACCCGGTCGGGGCGACAGGTATCAAGCAGGTCTACGAAATTGTGACCCAGCTCCGTGGTGAGGCAAAGGGCCGGCAGATTGATGGTGCAAAGATTGGGATGACCCATAACGTGGGTGGTACTGGCGCGACGGTTGCCGTGCATATATTCGGAGTGTGAGACAAATGTCCGTAGCAAGGTTCTGGAGAAAGATCCCACAGCGGTACAACCTGATCGGGACGGTCTGTAAAACATGCGGAAGACATTTCTTCCCGCCACGTTCATTTTGTCCCGACTGCCGCCGCAGCGGTGAGATCGTTGAATACAAGTTTAAGGGTACGGGAACTGTCGTCACCCACACGATCATCCGGTCGGCAAGTGACCAGTTTGAAGACTTAACCCCCTATGCCCTCGCCATCGTGCAGCTGGATGAGGGGCCACGGATTACGGCCCAGATCGTCTGTACCCCCGGTGATGTAAAGATCGGGATGCGTGTAAAGGGAACGTTCCGTCGCATTGCAGCAGATGGCGCAAGCGGGGTTATTTATTACGGCACCAAGTACGTGCCGGATGAATAAGGTATCCCCATTTTTTAATTATTTTCCAGCCGTGATATCGTACACGGTATGCCATTTTCCCGGGGAATATGACCTCACCAGGTGTTCCCGGACTGCAGTCGGCTGAAACCTATCGATCTGATCAAGGTATTCGCCTTCAGATGACACAAGCGCGTAACAATGGATCGTTCCGCACGGCCGGCATAGCCGGAACGCTTCCTCAAGAAACTGTGGCGCAATGATGGGCAGATTCATCACTACGCGGTCGAATTTCCAGGGTAGAATCTTTGACAACCTCCCCGAGTCTGCCAGTACGGGCATGACATTGGTACAATGATTACCGGAACAGTTTTCTTTCATCAGGATAACGGCAGCCGGGTTGATATCAGAGGCAATGACAAGACGGGCTGACGTACTCATTGTGATGGCGAACGGCCCGACCCCTGCGAACATATCAAGCACGGCCTCCCGTTCACCCATCTGGTGCAGCAACCGCTGCCGCTCGGTTGCGAGCCGCGGGGAGAAATAAGCCTCTGAAAGGTCGACGGTAAAATGATGCCCGTACTCAATGACCCGCGTCCTGGTCGTATGAACTCCCGCCAGCACCTCAAACTCCCGGGTGCGGTACTCGCCCTGGACATCGCTGGTCGTGGCCAGCACGGTATGGATTCCCGGCCGCGAAGCAAGGAGGGTTTCTGCAGCCATGCGGTCAGGTTCCTGCAGTATCGCGATACCCCCGATCAATTCGTGACGTTCCAATGGGAACCGCCTCTTTTCATGAGCGGCAAAAAATACCCGCAAATTGCCTTCGCAACCCGAGAGAATAGGGAAAAATATTATGTCTCCTTCCACAAATGGTTTTAGGCTGGTGTCCAGATCCCCTGAAACGATGAGCTGCTGCCGGCTTTCTTCCCCCTTTTTTTTCGACACACAACATGCCCATTGTTCCACCTTCACCATGACGACCACCACTAACTCATTTATCCCGGGGACAAAACATTATCTCATGCAGGATTACCTTGAGAGACTTAAGTCAGGGTCTCTTAAATTATATGCCCTTGAGAAGGAAGTTTCCCCGTCCGAAGCTGTACGCATCCGGAGGACCTATATTGAGCAGGTCACGGGAGCAGACCTCAAAAACCTCGGGTCCTATACCATCGGGATCGACGCGGTAGTCAGGAAAAACTGCGAAAACATGATTGGCGCGGTACAGGTACCGGTGGGTGTTGCCGGTCCGCTCGCCGTGCACGGTGAGTACGCAGAGGGGGAGTTTTTTCTTCCGCTCGCCACGACTGAGGGGGCGCTGATCGCCTCGGTAAACCGGGGCTGCGGAGCGATCACGAAGGCCGGCGGTGCAGACGCCCGGATTTTAAGGGATGGGATGACCCGTGCACCCGTCTTCGCAGCGCGAAGTGTCAGCCATGCGAAGGAGATCGTGGGATGGGTCTCCATGCACCGTGAAGATATCAGGAATATCGCGGAGAGCACGACATCACATGGGAAATTTCTTGATGTTACTACCTCGGTCACCGGGACAAGCGTCTTTGTACGGCTGGAGTTCGACACCAAGGACGCGATGGGTATGAACATGGTGACGATCGCGAGCGCTAAAGTAGCGGACCTGATCGCAGGTTCAACGGGCGCGAGGCTTATTGCCCTGTCAGGGAACATGTGCGCCGATAAAAAGCCTGCAGCAATCAACCTTGTTCGTGGACGGGGAAAAAGCGTGGTTGCAGGAGTTTTCCTGCCGGACGGACTTATCCAGGAGGTCTTTAAGACTGATGCAGCGACGATTACCGAGGTAAACCTCCGAAAGAATCTCGTCGGTTCAGCACGCGCCGGTTCACTCGGGTTCAACGCCCATGCGGCAAATGTGATCGCGGCAATGTTCATCGCGTGCGGCCAGGACCCGGCACACGTGGTTGAAGGGAGCAGTTGCATAACTACGGTTGACCCGGCTCCGGGCGGTCTCTATGTGGCGGTGACCCTGCCATCGCTGAACGTCGGGACAGTGGGGGGTGGCACCGGCATTGCTACGCAGAAAGAATGCCTCTCGCTCCTTGGGGTTTCCGGCGGAGGGGACCCGCCCGGGGCACATGCACGTAAATTCGCCGAGATCATTGCATCCGGTGTCCTTGCAGGGGAGTTATCGCTGCTTGGAGCCCTTGGTGCCGGGCACCTGGCCCGTGCCCACCAGCAGCTCGGACGCGGATAATAGCCGGAGCCCGCAGGATGGATCCATTCCTATTTTTTTCAGACTTTTCTCGTTCTATCACATTCCCAACAAATATATAACCGGACGACCTCTCCCACACTATGACCGAACCTAAAAAATATTCGCTTCCGGCACTCCCCTACGACTACGCAGCCCTTGCACCTGCTATGTCCGAGGAGCAGCTCCGGCTGCACCACGACAAACACCACCAGGCCTATGTCAATGGCGCGAACGCGGTCCTTGAAAAGCTGGACAATGCGAGAAAGGCAAACGTTGACCTCGACATGAAGGCGACCTTAAAGGAACTCGCGTTCCATCTCGGCGGGAACCGGATGCATACGATGTTCTGGGAGAACATGGCACCTGCCGGAAAAGGCGGGGGCGGGGTCCCTTCAGGGAAGGCAGCTGATATGATTACGGCAGAATTCGGATCTTTCGAGCGTTTCAGGAAGGAGTTTACCCAGGCAGCGAACAGCACAGAGGGATCGGGGTGGGCTGCACTTACCCTGTGCCTGACCACGATGCGCCCCCTGATCATGCAGGTGGAAAAACACGGGGTCAACACCTACCCGTTCCGGATCATCATGGTGCTCGATGTATGGGAGCATGCGTATTATGTGGATTATAAAAATGACCGCGCAAAATATATCGAGAATTTCTGGAATATCGTAAACTGGGATACCGTGAACAAAAGGCTTTCTGAAGCCCTTAAAAAATAACCCTTTTTCTAAAACCTGAACCATTTCATCATGACGAGAGCATCCTCACCGTTCGCGTAATACTGCACGATCCGGAACACGTCCTGGTACCCGAGCTTCTGGTAGAACGCCTGGGCTTTTACGTTTGAAACGCGGACTTCAAGCTGGACCCCGGATGCGGTTTCGAGTGCAAACTGGTGCTCGATACGCCGGACAAGTCTTTTCCCCAAACCTACATTCCGAAATCCCTTTGATACCGCGATGTTACAGATATGGCCGTATACCTCGTCACCGGTATCTTCAAGCCCCCCAACCACAAAACCGGCCAGCTGGTTACCGAATGATGCGACAAAAAACGTGCTGGGGAAACAGGCAACTGATTCCGAAAAAATATTCCCCCCCCAGGGGTCAGGAAATGATTCCGCCTCTATTGCTGCGATCGCATCGACATCCGTGATTCTTGCCCGCCTGATCTGAACCTGGTCGCCTTCCATTGTTGAGATCACCGTTTGTGCCTGCTATAATATCTATCATATAGAATCAGGGCCCAATTTTATGGGAACGCCAGGTGCCGGTTTCCATGGTAAAGATCTTTCGTTTTTCCGCGGTGCGTCCAGCACCCGCACATGCACAGGGGATTGCTGCCGTACCCTATGATGTCGTAAGTGCAGAAGAGGCGCGTGAATGTATTCGAAAAAATAACGAGAGCTTCCTTCGTGTCAGCCGTTCTGATGCACTTCTACCGGACAGGTCACCGTATGACCCGTCTGTGTATGACCTGGCACGGGAGAACTTCCACGAGATGATCAGGGAGGGGCAGATGGTACAGGATGAAAGTCCGGCGATCTACCTGTACCGGGTGACCCAGGGGGAATCCTGTTACCTTGGCCTTGCATGCTGCCTCGACGTGGATGACTACATCTCGAACCAGATTCGCCGTCACGAAGCAACACGCTATGATAAGGAGGAAGACAGGACCCGTCATATCGACACGGTCAATGCCCATACGGGACCGGTTGTCCTCCTGTACAACGACCCCGGGGAGGTCTACCCGTTCATCGAGTCACTGATCATTTCAGGGCAGAAGCCTGTGACAACAGTACAGGGTAGCCAGGGTGCGGTCCATGAGATCTTCCGGATTACCGATGATGCAACGTATCACCGTATTCAGGAGATGTTCCAGGGAATCGATGCATATATCGCCGACGGACACCACCGGGCAAAGTCAGCGGTAACAGTTGCGGAGAAGAGAAACGCAAACGGTGACGGATCAGAAGAGGCCAGGCATTTTATGGGGGTCCTGTTCTCACATCGGAGGGTTGCAATCCATGGGTACAGCCGGCTTGTCACACCGCAAAAAAAGGTACCTCCTGAAACACTGCTCGGAAAGGTCAGCCAGAAGTTCGAAGTGACCTCGATATCAGGGGTTGATCCATCAGCCTTCCAGGTCCTGGCAAGAGACCTCTATTTTTCTCCGCACCATGTCTTCCATATGTACTTAAATGGTATCTGGTACGAGTGCTCGCTCCCATACGAGGAGGGGGCCGGGCCGATCGAGTCCCTCGACGTATCAGTCCTCCAGAAACAGGTGCTTGAAAAAGTGCTTGGGATCACCGACCCCCGCGGGGACATGAGACTTCAGTACCTTGGCGGAGCGAGGCCGGTAGGAGACCTTGAGGGGCTTGTTGACCGCGGGGAATTTATGGCTGCCTTCTCCATGCAGCCGGTCGATGTGGATACGGTGCTTGCCATTGCAGATGCAGGATGTATTATGCCTCCGAAATCGACATGGTTCGAACCGAAACTCCTCTCAGGCCTCCTTGTACACCTGCTCGACTGAACCGTCAGGGTTTAATCCATTCCCTGCTATTTCTATTCCTGATGATCAATATTGCACTCCCTAAAGGGAGCCTTGAGGAACAGACCCTCCAGCTCTTCCGGGAGGCTGATCTCGAGGTCAGGAGAACTGACCGCGATTATAACCCGCAAATCAATGATGAGCGTATTGGAAAGGTAAAAATCCTCAGGCCCCAGGAGATCCCGACATATGTTGAGATGGGATATTTCGACATGGGGATTTCCGGCCTGGACTGGGTCTGTGAATCGGGCGCTAAGGTTGAGGAAATCGCCAAACTCAACTACAGCAAGACGGGCCAGGGAAACGTGAAGATCGTTGTCGCAGTCCATCGCGATGAACCGATTTCAACGGTGAATGACATCCGCCCGGACAGCCGGGTAACCACCGAGTATCCTGAAATGACCAGGGAGTTTTTCGGTCGCCTGGGCATCCCCGTCCGACTGTTCCCATCGTACGGTGCGAGCGAGGCAAAAGTCCCCGACTTAATGGACGTGGTGGTAGACCTTACTGAAACCGGCACGACGCTCCGGAAGAACGGGCTCAAGATTATCGGCCAGATCATGGAGTCATATACGGTCATCATCGCGAACAGGGAGATCCTGAATGACCCCGTAAAAAGGCGGGAGATGGATGAGATTGTAACACTCTTAATGGGTGTGATCGAGGCACGCAACAAGGTGCTCCTCACCATGAATGTACCCGCAGCAATGCTCGAAGCGGTCGTCTCCGCCCTGCCGGCGCTGAAGAAACCCACCGTTTCCAGGCTTCACGGGATTGACTTTTTCAGCATCGAGACAGTCGTCCACAAGAACCTCGTGAACACACTCATCCCGAAGCTCAAAGCATCAGGTGCAGAAGATATCCTCGAGATCCCGATTACAAAGATCGTGCGCTGAGCCTTCCGGTCTTATTTATTCGACAGAACCTGGTGTGGCACAGAAAAGATCTATGGCATTTTTTTAGTCCCGCAGATTGCACAGGAATTTTTACTCATCGTCCGGCAACCAAGGAATTACATTTGCCTGATGACCTCGCGTGATTTCAGTTCTACTTTTTCTTTTTCTTCCTCCTGGGACTCAGTTCTTCAGGGCGGGAATCCTTACTCTTTTCTCTCCGAACACGGGATACAGAGCGATTTACCGTGGGCTGTTACTACCCGGTGTTCCGCCACCATCTCACCGCAGCAGTCGCAGGGGACGGATTTGTATGTCGTTACCGGGAAAGGGACCGGGACATCCACGCGCCGGACTGAAAAGATATCGTGGTATGGAACCGTGAGAATTGAATGACAAAGCGTATCGCGGTGTTTTTCAAATTGTTCTTTTTCTTCGGGCGTCGCATTTCCAGCCATGACCTTTGACCTGATCACTCCAAATCCCGGGTCGAGAGATTCCGTAGAAAAAGCAGCCTTTGTTGCCACCCTGACCGCTTTTCCGTTTCTCCGGTTGATCAGGGTATAGACGTGTTTCCCATAGTCGAGGAAAATAAGGTTCCCCTTTCCTGCAGTGCACCCGGTAATGACCTGGAGGGCATCAATACCGCAGGCGTCGTTCTCCACAATTGCAACCAGTTCCTCATCATGCGAGGGTTCGCTTCTCAGCTCTTCAAGGGCAATCAGCGCCGCCCGGTAACCAAGTGCGAGGCCGGGACAGCTATGACCGTGAAACGCTACTGCATCAGAAAATGACGGTATGGCGGATGGTATCGATTCCATAGAGAATCATTTGCTTTGATGGGTCTTGAAGAGTGAGACTGGCATCCATTGGAAAGTGTTCATCATTATCTGCCCGGGATCCGACGCCAGTGCACCAGTTATTAATGCATCAATACCGAACGGTACGTATTATGAAGTGCTGGCGAGATCTCAGTCAAACCTGTGTGGAGGAGGACTGTCCCATGTGGATAAACGACACAACAACACCAGAATTGCCGGTGTGGGAGATGTTCAAAAGCGAGCATGGGATGTGCACCCTTGCAGCGAACGCGAAGCTGGAGGTAATTCAAAACGTCCTGCGAATGGCGGAATGCATGGAAGATGATCTCCTGTTTGAAGACGAATTTCCGGATGAAGAATTCGTGCCACTCCCGAAAAAGGAGAAGACCGCCCCGCTGGCGGGAAAGAAACGAAAGCCAAAATGACGGACCTCTCAATATTCGTACACTTTTTTTAGACATTACCCATTTGAGATGCTGCTTTTTTACATGGGTCCGGTTTCATTTCACGGACCAGGTGTCAGATCCCATGCGAGTTCGCAGGAAAACCTGGTATTAAGCGGTTCCGGGTAATTTCCGGTAGTTCAGTTCAGATGCCTCTGCCCTCTTCTCCTGGCCACCAGTTTCTCCTGCCCTTCAGGGAACCTGCCCGTGGGCGATTTACTGTTGATAATCACGTAACTTGGCTCAATTCTCCCGGCCAACCTGCATTGATTCCGGTTACAGCAGATTACCGGGCGGGAACAACGTTACTACTAATGCCGCCAGATCCCAACGGACATGATAACAGGGAACATTCGTCTGAATTAGCTCTTTGAAAAGCGTTTAATGGTTCGGTTGTTATACACTCTACCTGACGAAACCATGCTCAATATTGAAGACCTCCATGTGAAAATAGGGGATCGGGAAGTCCTCCATGATGTGAATCTCCAAATCAGGGAAGGAGAGACCCATGTGCTCATGGGGCCGAACGGTTCCGGTAAGAGTACATTGCTCATGACAATTATGGGATTTGCAAATTATACAGTCACAAATGGGAAGATATCCTTCAACGACCGGGATATCACCCATCTTCCGATTCATGAACGGGCAAAACTCGGCATGGGTATGATGTTCCAGAGACCACCGACGATATCCGGCCTGAAACTGGGGAAACTACTTGTTGCCACATCGGGAAATAACACAGAAGAAGTTGCGGAGTATGCGAAAAATATGCACATGGACCGGTTCCTGGAGCGGGATATCAATAAGGGATTTTCCGGTGGAGAGATCAAGCGTAGCGAGGTGCTCCAGTTGATGGTCCAGAAACCGGATTTCGTCATGCTCGATGAACCCGAGAGCGGTGTCGACCTTGAAAATATCTCGCTGATCGGTGCAGCAATTGGCAACCTGCTGGAAAAGGGGTCTCACCTCATGAAACGGAAAAAAAGTGGTCTTGTCATCACGCATACCGGGTATATCCTCGATTATCTTGACGCAGATAAAGGCCATGTCATGTGTGATGGGGAGATCCGTTGCCACGGGAACCCAAGAGAGATCTTAAAAGACATCAAAGCCCGTGGTTACAAGGAGTGTCTCGAATGCCGGCAGAACTGAGCAAAGACCTGGGTCTATCCGCAGAAGACCAGGAACGCCTGGCCCAGTCCGGAATTGACCTCACCATGGGGAACCGGTGTGGCAGTTATATCCAGGTGAACCAGGATATCGTGCAGGAAAGTTGCCAGGAAGAGGGTATTGAAGTCCTGTCCATCGCCAACGCCCTGAAAAAGTACGACTGGATGAAGGACTATATGTGGAACCTGGTCACGAAGGACAAAGACGAATATACGAGATATGTCGCAGATGCCGCCGAACCGAAAGGTTATGTCATCATCGCCCGCAAAGGCAGCAGTAATATCCTGCCTGTGCAGGCATGTCTCTATCTTGGCCGTGAGAAAATCCAGCATGTCCATAATATTATAATCGCAGAGGAGGGTGCCGAGCTTCATATCATATCCGGCTGCACCAGTGGCCAGCACGTAGGAAAAGGCGGGGCGCATTATGGTATCAGCGAATTTTACGTGGGTAAAAATGCGAAGATCAGTTTCACCATGATCCATACCTGGGGAGAAGATATTGAGGTGTATCCCCGTAGTGCTGCAAAAGTAGAAGAAAATGGTGTGTTCTTATCCAATTACGTCTGCATGAAACCAGTCCACAAAGTGCAGATGTACCCGACCGCACACCTGGTCGGTGAGAATTCTGTCGCGAGGTTCAGCAGCGTTGTCATTGCGACACCGGGGTCTCTCCTTGACTTAGGCTCCCGTGCAATCCTTGGGGCAAAAGGTGCAAGTGCTGAACTGGTCACGCGTGCGATTACCAAGGGAGGTACGATCATCTCCCGTGGCCATATCCTTGGGAAAACCGAGGGGACAAGAGGCCACCTCGAATGCAAAGGGCTGATCCTGAAAGACGGGACAATTTATGCAATCCCGGAAATAGAGGGGAACGTGGTCGGGACCGAGCTCTCCCACGAGGCAGCAGTTGGAAAAATTGCCAGGGACGAGATCGAATACCTGATGGCCAGGGGACTTGACGAGGAGTCAGCAACTGCAACAATCATCAGGGGTTTCCTCGACGTGAAGATTGCCGGGTTACCCGATGCGCTCCAGAAACAGATTGATGCGGCCATCGATGTCGCTGAAAAGGCAGGGTTCTGATCTTTGAAGGGATTACGGAGACGGGGTCTTAACGGTGCCAGTGGACTCGCGGACAGATGAACGGATGCGGATGGTCAGGGACCAGGTCGAAGCCCGGGGTATTGAAGATCAGCGGGTACTCGATGCAATGCGGGAAATCCCCCGGCATTGTTTCATCCCTGAAGAGTTCCGGCATGCAGCGTACGATGACCGGCCCCTCCCAATCGGAAGTGGGCAGACCATTTCACAGCCATTTATTGTCGGGCTGATGACCTCTCTCCTTGAATTGAGACAAACCGACAAGGTGCTTGAAATCGGAACCGGCAGTGGTTACCAGGCAGCCATCCTCTCAAAACTCGCACAGACCGTTGTTTCCGTCGAGCGGCTGCACGAAATCGCATCGAAAGCAAAGGCATTATTGCAACACCTTGGAATTATCCACGTAAAAATTGTGGTAGAAGATGGCACTCTAGGCTATCACCCGGATGCCCCGTACGACGGGATTATCATCACGGCTGCGTCACCGGACATCCCTGCCCCACTGATCGACCAGTTGGCAGACGGGGGGAGACTGGTTGCTCCTGTGGGATCGCGTGACCTGCAGCAGCTGGTCAGGATCAGAAAACAGGGTAACCGGATCAGTTGCGAAAATTTTGGGGGCGTGGTATTTGTTCCTCTTTTAGGACGCCATGGCTGGAAGGAATGACGATATGAAAACGTTCTACGATATTACCCATGAATTAACCGAAGAGACCCCGGTATACCCGGGAGACTTCGAACCCCGTTTTTCCCGTGAAGACCGCGGGCAATATCTGCTGACTGGGCTTCGTATGAGTACCCACTCCGGTACACATATCGATGCCCCGTCCCACTATTTAAAAAACGATGAGAGTATTGACCGTGTGCCTCTGGCTGCGCTGATCGGGCCATGCAGGGTGATTGACCTCTCCCATGTTTCAGGGGAAATATCCAGTGCCGATTTGGATGGGAGAATAGATGGTGCATCACGGATATTATTAAAAACCGGGAGTACATTTTCTGGGTACTTCGATCCCGGATATATCGGCCTTGATATATCCGCGGCAAAAACAATTTCAGGAAAAGGGATCATTGCCATCGGCATCGACTCACCATCCATAGAAAAGTTTAATGGTTCGGGGGAAGTCCACGTTGAGCTCCTTGGAAAGGGGATCGTGGTGATAGAGTTTCTTAACCTTACCGACGTCCCTGAAGGGGACTACCAGATGATTGCCCTGCCATTGCGTCTCCGTGGACTTGACGGCTCTCCGGCAAGAGTAGTACTCTGTGATTCCAGGTTGCCGATGGATGAAAATCACGGCATGACCGTCAGGCAGGGGAGGTAACAATGGGAATTATCGAAGACTCGGTCCATCTTCTGGAAGAACAGGCCCAGGGTTCAGGCTGCGAAGATGGAGCCGTCAACCTCCGGGTCGATCCTGATTGCACGAAATGCCAGTTTGAACAAGGTGTCTGCATGGTGGCAACATTTGGGGGAAAGTCCGCCGAATTTGTCACCAGTGACCCGACACGTGCAACGACAAAAATTTCATTTATGTTCGGGGCAACATTTGGAAATACCCGGATGAGGGCAGCCGCCTGCGCGATTATCAATGCCCTGACCGGGTTTCTCTGCATAAACCGGATAAGCCACTCCTGCTCTCCCGAATGCCACCATCCATGTCTTGAGGAGCTGAAAAAGAGGATCAATGGGCGTGCGGTCTGTCTTATCGGGTACTCCTACAGGCTGGAAACTGAATTTAAGGTATTTCTGGTCGAGAGGATTGAAGATGCGGAGGTCATCGTTGTTACCTGTGATGGCCTGGAATCTGACGAGGGTGCCCGGTCACTCAATTGTCCTTGTCAGGGTAAGGAAATGATTTTTATTGGACCTTCAACATCCGGTGTGGCAGTTATGGAAAAGATCAACCATTGGTGCCCGTACGGGAGATGAGGAGTGTTATGATATATCACAGGCCAGTTATCTGTCGAAACGTAATGATAAAATTGGGGATTAACTCCCGGGTGATTACCAAAGGGTCGTTTGCTATAAATTAATGGGAAATAAAAATACCCATATAACTTCGATGTGCGGTATAACCCAAACCAATTTTTCATTTGTGGATATAGAAATGATGATTTCCCACCCTGTCAGGGTGGGTGATTCGCCAAAAATTAAAAAATGAACCGATCATGGAACTGAACAAGAAAAATCATACCGTCGTCATCATCGGACCCTCAATGAGGTTTCTCTCCGGTATCAGCTATGTCACCCTGCTGCTTTCTAATTCTCTGGCAGATTATTTCGTTGTCACCGCACTTCTCTTTCGTAATATGCTCCCGAAAAAACTCTTCCCGGGGTATAAAAGGGTCGGTGAAAACCTGGCAGATTGTGGATACAGGTCCGATATTACCGTAGCTGAGATACTTGACTGGTATAATCCCTTCACCTGGATAGAGGGGTCAAAATATCTGCTCAAAGGAGATGTGATTATTTTCCAGTGGTGGACATCAAGTGTCGCACATATGTACCTGATACTAGCACTCCTGAATGTCAGGAAAAAACCAATCATCATCGAATTTCACGAAATAGTAGATCCCATGGAATATGGGTTTTTCATTCTTCGCCTCTATTCAAAAATAATGGGGACTTTAATTCGACGACTTGCGACTTATTATATTGTGCATTCAGAGGTCGATCGCCAGTTGATCAGTTCTCATTATGAAATTGATATAAACCGGGTCCGTGTCATCCCAATTGGAATTTTTGATCAGTATAAGAAAATGAACAAAAGTCTTGCAAAAGACCATCTCGGGATCAGCGAATCCAATATTGTTCTCTTTTTTGGACTGATCCGCCCTTATAAGGGTGTTAAGTATCTGGTCGAAGCCTTCGAAGGCCTACCACCCGATCGCATCCGTAACTCACGTCTTTTAATAGTCGGGGAAGCATGGGAAGATCAGGAATTATATGCATTAGTTGCAAAATCCCCTGTGGCATCCCAAATCACGCTTATTGATCGGTATATCGGAGACTCAGAGATTCCATTCTATTTTTCTGCAGCTGATGCACTGGTCATGCCCTATACCAGGGCTTCTCAGAGTGGAGTTGCCCATATTGGTATGGAATTCGGTATTCCAATTATTGCAACAAGGGTTGGGGGACTTGAGGAGAGTCTTGGGAAGTATAACGGAACACGCTTTATCAATCCGATGGATTCTGACGAACTTGCCCGGATGATTGATGATACCATAGTAAATAAAAAAAGTTTCAAACCTCCTGAAGATTTGAGGTGGGATGTTATTGCGGGCCAATGGAGGGATCTCATCAACGGTCTTCCAAAACGATAACGAGGGATAATAACAAATACCCTGCAGTTTGATGTGAGTGAGAGCGCGGTCATGCATGGGACATCGATCAATTAAGATTCAAAGGAAATGCTCGGTCTTCACCGGGGAGATATTTGCCCGCCACGAGATGGACTTGCACAGCGAGTGCAATGCCCGCCTCATGATGGCAATATCCGGGATTCCTGACTGGGTAGATATAGTTGCACCGGAACCGGCAACGGTATCTGATCTTGAACGGGTCCATAAACCCCATTATATCCGGATGATCCAGGATCTCTGTGCCCTTGGTGGGAAACGATACATCGATATGAATACGTACCTCACCGCAGAGACCTTCCAGGTCGCTTCTTATGCCGCCGGATCATCAATTGGGGCAGTACAGCATGCCCTGGCAGGGGAGCACTCGTTTGCACTGGTCCGTCCCCCCGGCCACCATGCCGAGCCTGAAACTGCCATGGGCTTTTGCATTTTTAATAATGTAGCCATTGCAGCTGCCTATGCTCTTGAAAGGGGTAAAAGAGTCGCCATTATTGACTGGGACCTTCACCATGGAAATGGTACTCAGAAAATGTTTTACCCTGATGACCGGGTATTATTTTGCTCCATTCACCAGATAAACAGCTTCCCGAGGACTGGCTGGATCGACGAAATTGGTTCCGGAGAAGGAAAAGGTTACACCCTCAATGCACCGGTACGGGAGGGCTCAGCACTCTCCGACTATCTCTCGGTATTTAACGGTGTTTTTCTCCCGGCAATCGAACGATTTTTACCGGATATTATCATCATCTCTGCGGGTTTTGACGCCCTTTCTGATGATCCAATGAGTGGGATAAAACTGACCCCTGGTGATTTCGGTGTCCTCACACATATCACAGCAGAATCTGCTGGGGTCCCGCTTGCCCTGGTCTTCGAAGGGGGATATGGGCCCTCCCTCGGACCGGCAGTGTCTTCGGTATTCGGCGCATTGGGAGGCGTATGTCCTCGCTATGGACCAGGGGAACCAAAGGATAGCACGAAAAGGGTTGTCTACCAGTTGAACAAATTAATATCTTAAACACCCAGGGGGACTATTGAAGGATAAACCACGGTTGTGTTCTGATATCACACTATTGGATAAATGCCGCACCTCCTCGCCAACACGGGTGCCTGGTGACATCACAACTACAAAAATTCCGGGCCTGGCCTCATTTGAGGACAAAATTATCGGATATAAGTGCTGGGTTTTTATCCGGCATATTCCCGAGCACAAGGTTATTGAGACGTTCGATTACCGGGTTGAGCGATTCGGGTAAGGCATATTCAATCGCTTCAATTTTATGTCCTTTGAATTCGATAGAATAAGAGAAGAAGTCATTTCCACTCACCTTGAACAGCGGGAGATCATTCTGGTTCACCGAATTAAATCCCGAAGATTCGAAAAGCGAGATCAGGTCATTCATCTCATCCGTTGATAACATATAACGACCCCCCTGGTCCTTCGTCGTTACGATAGTCACTCCATTCTCATATACCGTCAGGTGATCGTCAAAACCTGCGAGACCTCCCGTGCGTTTATAATCCACCAGGACCGCCTTAAGGTAAGTTCCATCGTGGCTGATGGGCATCGCGCCCGTTATAGTAACAATCGTGCCCCACTGATGAATACTCGCCATGTCTGGGTCTTCGATCGCCGTAAACCCAATCCTAAACCCTTCGTGTTCATATTCATCAGGGAGGTTGAGGGGGTCGTACCGTGTACCGTCATCCGCGGTGATGCCATAGAACCCTCCTTCAAGCGCAACCCAGGTGACGGTGCCGGTTGTTTCAATTATCGCTTCCTTTGTGGGTTCAGGGACAATTGAAATGATCCTAAGTGGCGCCCCCCACATGCGGAAAGCAGGATTAACAGGCATGGTATAGGCTTTGAACGCCACTCTCAGCCCATCTTCTGCATATGTTCCCGGAAGATTGTAGGGGAGATAATGGTTACCATCATCTGTAATAATCCCAAAGAGGCCCCCTTGAAGACCGATCCTCCGGATCGTCCCTGTACCTGTGATAATTCCATCAACTCCCACCGGATCCAATGACCTGCTGATATTTGACCAGGGTCCGGCTATAGGTGTTGCGTATCCCAGGATGGTACATGAAATATTCCGGTGCAGGACAATTGGCCAGGCGATTAACCTGGTATCCTGTCCGACCGTAACGATATTTGCAGTCGATCTGTCACTGGCGGGGTCCCCTTTGATGCCCACAGGGCTGTCCAATGAGAACTTTTTTATCAGGTCCTGTCCCGGGGACACCCCTTTTACCTTTACAGGTAATGATCCGGCAACAACACAGCTGGAACAGATGCAGAGGAGAAGAAGGAAAACGAGTATTGATATTCTCCGGGATCTCACGAAAATTCTCCATTTACCGGATTATCCTGTCTCTGATAAATAGGTGTGTATAAGGACGAAAACAGTACTACCCGGTTACAACCACCGGTATACCAATATCTTCGAACGGGAGTTACAGGAAAGCATGATATCTGTCCCCTGTTGCTTTCATCTCTGATCCTGGGACCGGCCACCGGTTCCAGAAATATATTCTGTCTTTGCCCCTCCACAGGTATTACCATACCGGACGTATGATACATGATTAAGTAACGGGTGAACATAATGTCAGAATTTGAAGAGTTACTAAATGGGATTGCCGCAAAAGGGGCCTTCCAGACTTCGCGTCAATGGCTGGACGAGATCGAACACGAGTATGGACGGACTCCCCTCATTTTTAAAAGAATGGCCGAACGGCCTGAAGTCCTCATCTCTCACCTGCTCTATAAAGGGACCGTGACGCAGACCAGTGCACTCGACCCAAAATATGTAGAACTGATCAGCCTCGCAGTCGGGGCAGCGCTCAGGTGCCAGCACTGTACCGGGTACCACATGCAGGCCGCATTGAAGAAAGGTGCTACGCGGGATGAAATCCTTGAAGTCATCCTGATTGCCGGACTGATCTCCAATTCATCGGTCCTTGCAAATGCCTACCGGATTATCGATGAAAAACTTGAACGATGTGCTCCGTGCGATAACCAGGGGATGGATGTGCCACGGTCCGGTGGTCACGAATAAACGAAGATTACCTTCTCTTTTTCCTCCCGATGACGGGGTCCTGTGTGAGATTCTTACCGGTGGGACCTTTTGTTCCGCCCGAAGGACCGGGGTCAGCCAGCAGGTCCATTCTCACCGGGGCCCGGGTATATGCCGGTGGGACCAGACACTTTTTCCCGTGACCGATGAGATTAGTTCTCCCAGCAATGGTTAAACCTTCCCTGACAAGGTCCTGTTTCCCTGTGTCACGGTAATGTAACATCGCCCGCTGTACCTGCTTTTCATGGCCTTTCGGGATATACACGGGTTTTTTGGTAAACGGGTCCATACCCGTATAGTACATACAGGTAGAGACACTCATCGGTGTTGGGGTGAAGTCCTGAACCTGCTCGGTATACAGGGAGTGGTCCCGCACGTACAATGCGAGTGCCACCATGTCATCCAGTCTGCACCCTGGATGTCCTGACATAAAATACGGGAGAATATATTGTTCCTTTCCGGACACTTCACGCAATGTTTCAAATTTATGACAGAACCGTTCGAATGACACGATACCGGGTTTGTTCATCAGGTCCGTCACATGGCCGACGATATGTTCCGGCGCTACCTTAAGGTGTCCGGACGTGTGGAAACCGACGATTTCCTTCAGGTAACCATCCGGGTCGCCACCGAAGAGGTCATAGCGGATGCCGGAACTGATGAATACCCGTTTCACGCCAGGAAGATCCCTCAACCGCCTGAGGAGATTCACCTGAATGTCATGTGCAGTGACAAGGCGATGACAACTCATACAATTACGGTCTGTACAGGTACCATTCCTGGCCCATGATTCACAGGACGCCCCGTACATGTTTGCAGTCGGACCCCCGACGTCCTGGACAGTCCCGGCAAACCCGGACATCCCGACCATCCTCTCCACCTCACGTATAATGGAACCTGCACTTCTGCTTTGCACGATCCTACCCTGGTGATGCGTCAGCGCACAGAAAGAACACCCGCCGAAACACCCCCGGTGGCTTGTTACCGAAAACCTGACCGGAAGAAGTGCAGGGATTGGTTCCCGGTATGACGGGTGAGATTTTCTTGAGTAGGGAAGTTCATAGATATGGTCAAGTTCATCAGGTGCCAGGGGTTGTGCAGGCGGATTTTGTATGATAACGGTTTTTGGATGGACCTGGACGACAGGCCTCCCTCTGAACGGGTCCTGCTCGCAATAATGGAGTGAAAATGCCCTTGCATATGCCAGTTTATCTGTTGACACTTCGGAAAACGTGGGAAGGACAACATACCCTTCGTGATCAGACCCCCGCCAGTCAGCGAGCGACATCCGGAAACAGGTACCGGGGATATCCCTGATGTTTCCAACCGGTTCACCCCGGGAAAGGGCCTCGGCAATCCCGGTGATCTGTTTTTCTGCCATCCCGAATACCAGGAGATCTGCGGGGGCATCTGCAAGTACCGAATGGCGGACTGAATCAGACCAGTAGTCATAGTGGGCAAACCTGCGGAGGCTCGCTTCAATGCCACCGATCACCAGGGGTGTCCGGGGGAACAGGGCGTGCAACCGGTCAGTATAGACCGTGGTGGCCCGGTCAGGTCTTCCCGATCCCGTTCCACCCGGTGAGTAGACATCATCGTTGCGTCTCTTCTGTGCCGGGGTGTAATTATTCACCATCGAATCAACGTTACCGGAGCTAATTCCAAAAAAAAGGCGGGGTTGTCCGAGTTTCATCAGGTCATCGGAACCTTTCCAGTCCGGTTGCGCAATGACGCCCACCGAGTATCCGGCATCCCACAGGACACGCCCGATGAGGGCAGTGCCGAAAGAGGGATGGTCCACATACGCATCGCCGGTGACCAGGATAATATCAAACTGCCCGATACCAAGCTTCGCTCCTTCCTTCATGGTCATTGGCAGAAACAGGGGTTGCGAGCGTGACATTACCTTTGGGACCGGTTCATCATCCGGTTGCTGCAAATGGACGGTTCAATTGCCAGGGAACGCAATGAGTGCTCATACTACGGTTTCTCATGCTTCAGTACCGGCAGGTACAGCCCGGTTACAGGGTCTGATCCTCTTTTCACGTCGACACCGATCAATTCGGTGACCACGGCTTCAATGACAATATGGGTGATAATCTCACCCCGGAGACAACCTGTCAGCACCCTTTCCCCCTTGCCGATTGATGCATGGATATGAAGGTGGGGACCAGGGTCATCCGGCGTGATCGTGGCCAACCCAATTACTTCCCAGCCCCCGGAGAATGATTCAACGTGTGGGTCCGGGGGAAGACACATGGTTTTTGGCCCCGTGACAATCCGGCCGGACTGGAGTGCTCCGATGAACCTTATGTAGCCGCTGTTTACCTGGTGATCCGCAACGAACTGCTGCAGGTTCGCGATAAGGTCCTCCCCATGGTCGATCCGGACGATAAAAACCCTGCCCGGTTTTCCCTCGGTGTATTGCATAATGATCTGTTCATTAGCTACTACCGGTCTTCACTTAAACTGATGGGTTGGATGGGAAAACGCATAGACGGATGGGGAGGGGGAAGTTTTTCATTTCACTGACCCATCGGCAACGAAAGAATCCCAGGAGACAACGGGCTCGTACAATCCAGAAACGGACAAGGCTCATAAAAATACCGGAGAAAAAGGCGTGGGCTTTCCCGACACACAGTAAAAACAATTGCAGGCCATAAAGCCCTAAACAGAAGTTAGATTCGTTATAATTGGAAAAACCGTGAAGCCTCGGTAATAGAATAGTGGGTATCTGTTCTGAAAATCAGAAACTATCATGGGGATAAGAGGGAGATTTGCTGGCAGGGTTTCAGCGCCCGCCCACTCCCCCTCCCCCAAACCCTCCCCCACCACCGAACCCGCCGCCGCCGCCCCCAAATCCACCACTGCCTCCCTGTGATGGTGGGGAGAATGCGAGAATCGGAATGAACGCCCCGTACATTATTCCAAGTGATACTCCGGCTTCCGGGATACGGACATTCATCTCTTTCATGGCGGTTTCAACGTGCTTCCCGACGCCCAGTGCCGTCCCGTATACGAGCCATTCCCCCCACTGGGAGACATCGGCGGGTGAATATTGCCTGATCAATACAAGGTCAGACAGGAAATATGCAAACGCATCCCATTCCAGTTTTTCTTTATATTTGTCGTCTTTCCAGTGCCCGAATAAGGTCGAGGGATAGGCAAATGCAATTCCTGCAAGGACAATGACCCCACCCCAGAGAAATGCGGCCGGGACCAGTACAGGACTCAAAACTGGGGAAATAATCAGGAGGAGAACAGACAGAGCGAGGAAAATCGCCCCGGTTAATGCAACGGGAATAATGTGATCGCGACCATCAACAATATATTCAGATATTAATTTCGGGTCCACACGCTGCGTCACATCAGAGAGTTCCCGCTGGTATTGCAGGATCTTCGACTGGGCGTCCATGCTGGTCTTTGCAAATTTTGCGAGATCGTTGATGACCCCCGTATCGACTACCCCGTCGTTTGCAACGTCTTTTAAAAATCCGAGCACCCGCATTTCGTAGATATCGTCCGGTACCTTTTCCAGCACGGTAATGGTGATCCCCGCGTTACCTTCTTTCTCCGTGATCCGGATTATTCCCCTGCGGTGGAGGTCAATCAGGGTCGCATAATAACCATCCTCATCAAACGTCGTCGCATCTCCCTTGAACAGGAGATTTACAACCCAGGGTTTTTTTGACGGGTCAGGTACGAAACTTAAGTATTTTGGAACGGCAAATGGCTTTTCTCTCCCGTACCGGTAGAATATCCCAATGAAAATAAACGGTGTGAGGGCCAGCGCAATAACCCCGAGGGCTCTGAACGCTCCGGCGAGCAGGTAAGGGAGACTGTTGTACCATGGGTTTGCCGCACGTGTCTTCCCTGCAACGTCCGCCACGTAGACCGGGTAACCTTCCATGACCGGGATCGCGTCCTTCGAAAGGAGGAGTTCAATGCCGAGAGTCTCATCACGCGCTGCGGACCCGGTGACCAGGATCTGGTCACCGCTCCTCTCAACATTCAAATGTGCCGGGTGGGGGTATACTTCCTTTACGTAGCGGGCGGGAATCGTAATCCTGATCTCCCGGTATGGGATATGCTGGTCGACCAGCTTGAGGTTTAGGTGTGCATCCAGTCCGTCATATTCCAGGGGAGGGTGCACTATCACGAGCGTTTCGAGTGTGTATGTCCCCGCATTAAAAGTTGATGGCTGGAACGCACCCATCTCGTTGAGCTCGGCGAGCTGCCCGATCTTTCCCGCCAGGGCCTGGTCCCCGCGACCCCCGACAATCGTCACGTTGGAGCCTGCGTCCTTAACGTACCCGGTTGTACCCTGGGGGGGTGTCAAACCAACAAATTCAATGCCGGGTTGACCTGAAGAAATTGTTCCAAGCGGGGCATCCCAGAACCGGTACAGCATCCTGTAGTGCCCGCCGTTTTTTACAACAAAATCATAATGTTCCGCTAGTGTGCCGTTTTCGTGCAGAACGGCATCGTAATTGCTGACCACGAGGTCTCCCTCGATCAGCCCGGGTAATGCCCCGGCAAGAAGGATTAACCCGGCAGCTACCAGTAACGAGATAATGACGAGGGATGCGATCTGCTTCAACTCGCTCATGGGACTTCAACCTTAAAACTCAATCTTCGGGGGTGTGCTGATCTGTTCCTCAAACTGGAGATAGTCCAACTTTTTCATCTTAATCATCCGTGCAATGAAACTGGAAGGTATCGTATCACACATGATATTGAACTGTTGCGAGATGTTGTTGTACGTATACCGCTGCCGGGCAATTTCATCTTCCACGCTTTTGATCGATTCCTGCAGGTTCAATACCGTGGTACTGGTTTTTAAGTCGGGGTAATTTTCAGCAACAGCGAGAAGTCTCCCGAAGAGTGACCGGGATTCCTGCTCGATCTTGTTCAGGTCCCCGGGACCGGCAGTACCCACGCTGGCCCGCATCGCAGTAACTTTCTGCAGGGTCTCCTGTTCAAACTTAGCATAACTTTTTACAGCCCCGAGGAGCTGGTCGATCATGTCCAGCCGTTTCTTCATCGCTACCCTGATCTGACCTAATGTCGCCTCTGATGAATTTTTGAGAGTGAACAGTCGGTTATAGATACTGACAAAGTAGAGGACGAGAATAATGAGGACAAGGACTATTATTCCCCCGATGATCCAGGGTATCAATCCTTCAAGCAAATTTTCTCACCAGTGTATGTTTGAGAGGGTATTAGGTTTAAAATCATTGGGCAGCACAACGTGCAGAATCATTCAGCCACCCGGATAAAAATAGAATAATACTATTCGTTCTTGAGTCTGCGGCAACTTATTCGATAATGATGGTCCCGACAACCCGTAATTTCCCACCCTCAAGATAATGAAGGACCGCATGGGCACCAGGGGGATACACCAGTTCTTTTTCAGTCTTTAATGTCAGTTCCGGGCGATGCCAGTCACCGGCATTATTCACATAGGCGACTTTCGAAGGAAGAAATTGCATCCAGTGCCCGATGTAGAGGACCATCCCCTCCTTTAATGCTGCGGGCCAGTATTTTATCAGTTCGGCCCGGCCGTGGATTGTGGAGGAAGATGTCAGGACCGGGTCTTTCGAAAGGACATAACCACGTTCAAGGTCTTCTGCTTCTACACCTTTCAGGGCGAAACCGATACGGTCTCCTGGATATGCGATATCCGCATCTGCATCATGCTTCTGGATTGAACGGACGAGTGCCATATGTTTCGTCGGAAGAACATGGAGGTTATCATGCCGCCTGATCACCCCGTTGACAACGCAACCGAGTACAACCGTCCCGATCCCTTTTACCGGGAATGAGTGATCAACAGGCATCGCACCAGGCGGTGATGCCGCAGTGGGTGGCTTCTCTTCAATCTTTGCTGCCTCCTCGAGCAGGTACTCACGAAGTCGCATCCGGTCATCTTCGAATAGTGCGTAGCCCCCGACAACCGTATCCCGGATCAGGGGGGCGACCTGCTCCGCTGTAATATAGTTCCGAAGTATCAGGATACCGTTAGACAGACCTGCGCAATGGAGCATCAGGACCGACTCCCCAAACTGGGCATTGATCTCATCCACCACCAGTACCGCCTTCTGTGCCATCGAAATGGCGTAGAACAACGAAGATAATTTCTCCGGGTACCTGGAAGGTTCAATAATAGTGACCGTGACCTCTTCCTTTTTTAGGTTAAAAAAGGTGATATCACTGATAGTCCCTGCTTTTCCCAGTTCCTTTGAGTAGTCAGGGACCCCGATAACCGCCACATTCAGGTTCGACATTGCATACAACGTACGGTTCTAATGGAGATAGGTTTTATCCAGAAACCTGGGGGGGTGAATTGTGATCATTGGCACTAGTCAGGTCATTCATACACACACGATAGCGGGTCATTTCAGGCAGACATCGATATTTCTTTCAAATATATGGAGAATTCATTAGCACCGGCAGTTCCGACAGGCTCCTGGCAACGGCTGAGGACTGTTCCAGCATCAGGTTCACGAGCTCATGGTGACCGGCGATGCGAAAATCTGTGCGTACTGCGTAGACAGGGATACCTCGCCGGTATGCGTACCCCATCTCCCAGGAAGTCCCCGAGTCCGCATCAGCCCCGTCAATGACCGCAACGAGGAGATCGGTTGAGTCAAGTGCACGGACATGAGATTCAAATATGTATTGATGTTCCGCCCCATCCCTGCAATGGGTATCATCACCAACGTCCTGGGGCAGGTAGACGAGAAAAGAATGGCTGGCGAGCAGGTCGGATATTTTCCGGTTAAATGTTTTTTCTGCTTCCGAAAAGAGGGGAGCTGCCAGGTACACCTTGTACAGGGCAAATTCCGTGACATCGATGACCCTGATGTCAGGAAACCGGTCAAGAAAAACACCCCTGCCAGGTCTTTTTGAAGGGGACCCATCCACACTGCCGTAATGGGTGGTCGTCGTACCGCAGGTCGGGGATGAATTGACACCAACGATACAAAGTGGTGGCCCCCTCGCCAGTATCAGGTCTCGGACTTCCATCTCGAGATCTTCAAGCAGTCTTGAAAAAACGGGCGTATTCAACCGTTCAAGAAATGTCCCGGGAGACCGGTCCCGTCCAAGGTATAGGGTTTCAGGGCAGGGAAGGGTAACAACGTCCAGCCCAAAATGCTCACACCTTGCCCTTGCGCGGCTGAACAAGTCAAGGTCTGCCTCGCTGGTGATCCCCTCCACCCTTAATGAGGGGTCCGTAATACAAGGGCACATCAAAACATACATTGATAGAATGTAGGCTTTAACAAAACATAGATGATTCCTCTTTATGCCTACCGTGATAACAGCTGTGATCCGCGGAAATGCACAGTTAAAAAACTTGAACGGGCAGGTATGGCAAGATTATTTAATAAAATATCACAAATACCACGAAATACGCTGCTCCTGGACCCGACAGCGGAACAGGCACTTTCACCAGCAGATTCGAGTGCACAATCAGTTACAGTGCTGGATTGTTCCTGGGAGGTCCTTGATACCGGAGCGGTATCAGACTGGCGACTGAAGAGGGCACTCCCATTCCTGCTCGCGGCAAACCCGGTCAATTTCGGAAGGCCATGGAGACTCAATTCAGTAGAGGCCTTTGCCGCCACCCTGGTCATCCTCGGGGAGCCGGCACAGGCAAAAGGGTTACTGGGGTGCTTCGGGTGGGGACTGCGTTTCCTCGAAGTAAATGAAGAACCTCTCCGTTTATACGCTGCTGCAAAAGACAGCACGGAAGTGATTGAAATTCAGTCAGGATATCTTGAGGAATAGACTCAGGAATTAAAAAAAGAAGGTTAATCGGTTATATCATGGGACTCCCCGGGATATGACGGGAAAAAACTGGCAATGAGGGATATGAGGGGGGGAATACCATTCAGATAATCTCTTTGACCTGCAACCAGTTTTGCAGATCGATAGGTCTTGTTCGCTGCGAGCACTTTGAAGTCCACTGAAATATCGGGTGCGGGACCTTTTCGATCAATTTCAATTGAAACATTACCACTCATGGGATAGATTGGGATCCCCTGGCTTTTTGGAATTGCCGCCAACTGGGGCTCTGATACATTCAGCCTTCCCGCTGTAATTGGGGCAAGGTTCAGCGGCTTATTGAAATCGGTGATCCCCACAGTGTAGAGGTCCGATGTATTATGCAGGGGATAGGTGGTTTCGTTCCTGTTGGGGAGCATGACAACCCGTGGGGGTATGACTGGCAGGAATGTTGTCATTTTTACATTCCTCTGGAGTGATACTAATGATATGCTGGCCTTTGTGGTGTTTGCCGGCAGGACTTTAATTACCTGTTTTGGCTGGTCTGCAACAACAACAATTCTCCATGCGGTATCCCCAAACTTAATTCCCTGGTATTTTCCAGCTGCATACCGGCTCATGCGGGCTGTCAGGTTGCACGTGGTATTTGTGCAGGGGGCGATGATCGTGAAGTTGAAGGTGTAATTTCCTCCGTGGTTAATTACCACACCACGCTCAAGCTCTACCGGTTGTGGGATGATGGTAATACCACAATTGGACTGTGGTATTAACACTACCCCTTTTTCACTCGTCCAGGCCGCTGTCCCGTTATTCTCAAATGTAATAGTTACATTCCGCGATTCACACGGGTTCATTTTGTCGGGTATCGTGTCACTGATGTAAATGCTATCCCATATCTCGTTTTCCGGGAATGGTGGGAATGGTGGATAGGTATCCAGATACGGATATGGTCTTGGTCCAGGTCCTGGTCCTGGAGGTACTGGCGGCTTTGGAGTGTAGTTGGTCAGAGGTAGCCAGTCGATGTTGTCTGCATCAAATCTATATGGGGCAGTGGTAAATCCATCGCTCCGGTTCGGGGTGATCTGCGACCATCCCTGGCCGTCCGGCTGTGCGTAGTAATTGCCACCGAGGTACGGGCCGCCGTAGATGTTCGTGTAGGGATCGGACTTCGAAATATTCCAGGTGTTTCCGCGGTTTATGCCTTCGAGTTGTACATTTTTGGTGTTGTTGAACCAGTTGTTGTAGATCGTATCATTCCCTGAATTATTGAGGTAAATACCCGAGTGACCCGGGACATTGTTTCCGGTTATCGTGTTATTGGCAATCGTCTCGAAATACGATGAATTCAACGAAATTCCATTGCCCAGATTGTCACGGATTACATTGTGGTCGATGGTGGTATTGTTAGAGTTAGTGAGCTGGATACCGTTCTGTGTGTTCCCACATACCGTGTTGTTCGCTAAATAATCCCAGTCTGAATCACTGATTGCAATGCCATTCCACCAGTTACCACACACCCTGTTCTCGGTGATGTTGTTGCTATTGCTCGACTGGTTCAGGAATATCCCATTCTCGTGGTTAAACTGGGCGCGGTTATCCAGTATTTCATTATTGGACGAGTTGGTCAGTGAGATGCCGTTCCCTATGTTGTTGTTGGCCGTGTTATTGAACAAGGTATTCAGGTCCGAATTCGCCAGGTTGATGCCGCTCAACGTGTTGTTGTACGCGATGTTGCTCGTGACGTTGCTTAACGTTACATTCGTCAGCAGGATACCATTCAACGTGTTGTTGTACGCTACGTTGCTCGTCAGGTTGTCGTTGTGCGAA
>CAIJED010000171.1 GCA_903819595.1 uncultured Methanomicrobiales archaeon
AATCGGGCATGTCACCATCGCCGTCGAGGATGAACAAGGGCGGATATTTGATGCAAGCGCGTCGGGTGATGATATCGTCATCGCGTCTGCGGAGGCGATGATCAATGCGATTAATCTCCTTCACCATGTGAAGCAGTAAGCACTGCTGAATATTGACCCCCCCACCCATTTTTCACCCGTGACTGGTGGTATTTTACTTCCTTCCTTTTTTTCGGGCAGCGGTGGAACCTTATACGTCAACCTCTGGCTACCCGGGTATTGCAATGGTAATACAGTGATCAGCGGGAAGAAAAGAGCCCCGAACGGATGTAATGTGTAAGGAGTAAAGAAAAGTTGAGGGCCGCAGTTATGCTGCAGACGGGGTACCGGGGCCATCGATGGCCTGTTTTATCTGTGCCTGGATCTGCTCGAATTTTCCCTGGAGCATTTTTTCCTGTTTTTCGAGTGACTTGATACGGAGGTCAAGGGTCTCCTGTTTTTCAGTAAGGTTAACGATGACGTCCTCTTTTTTCTTCTGCATCATCACGGTCCCGACGCTCATGTACACATTCCCTTCCTCCGGGACACCGGCTAGCTCTTCAACAGCACGTTTCGCTTCGCGGAGTGCCATTTCGTACTGATTTTTCTGTGCCATGACATTCTGCATCTGCTGCTGGATCTGCTGAAGCATCGCGAGCTGGTTCTGGACTTTTGGTGAGATCTGGTTCATATTTTACAACCACCACGGTTCGGTATAATTTCCTGCATTTCAATTGCAACATTCACGAGCCGGAGCCACATGTTGAGCGATGCTCTGAGTGCCCCGATATCCGCTGCATGTATCATGAGTACAAGCGTATCCGGAGCTTCGACAAAACACCGCGCATGAGACCTCGTATTGACTTCGCTGTCCATTTCGGGTGCAATCGCCTGGTATGCGACCCCGATATCAGGTCCGGTGAAGCGGAACACGGCCTCATGTTCCATGAGATTTCCTGACATAAATTATACGAATTACGAGGTATCCGGAGTCACGCATGGTACTCCATAAGGCGTCAGCCCCAGGAGGTACCGTCGGCGGCGGGTCCCATCAAATATCATGGTACCGCCCTTTTCCCGGCTCAATGTCACTTGTATATATGGTTTCATCACATCATAAACCGATTGGTCAGTGACCGAGACCTCTGTATTCATTGTACCGGTCCGATCTTCAATCGTCTGGTTTGCCACGAGGTAATCAGCGACATTTTCCCCGTCTGAATAGATCTGCAACCTCGTTCCAGCGGGTTCGGTTGAAATGATCAAAAAAGATGTATCAATTGAATTTAGTTCATGGAGGCCCATCTTACCCCTGGTAAAAAAAGGGTACCCCAGTGCAAATGCAAGGTCTTTTGCAAGAGACCGGACATTTGGTGCTGCTTTCCTTGAAGTCGTGACAACGGTCATCTGGCCTTCAGCTCTTTGATCCCCGCACCCCTCTCTTTGAAAAGGATACGGTGACCACAGTAGGGGCAACGGACGTTCACGTCAATTTCCACCTTCTGCTTGCACCTTGCGCACTTATAGGTGCCTGCCAAAAGACCTCATGCCTCCTTCTGCAGCGAGCGCTCAATTGTCCTGAGAGCTACACGAAGGATGGGGGTCTGCGGCTGGTATGCGCCACCTGCGAATTTAAAATCGCATTTGCGGCATTCCCAGATACCTGTTCCTTTGCGGTGTACTCCCATGACATCGCACTTCGGGCAGCGGTGGTACGCCCTGGAGATCTTTTCCATCTCGGCGACTCTTTTACGAACAAATCTTCCGTACCTGCATCCGAACCGACCCGCACTCCCGGTGACCGTCCCTTTCGCTTTATGTCTTGCCTTGCTCATATGATATTCCCCAAAATTTTGTGTTCTATATTATTCGTCATCTCAACTAATATACTTGATCAAGCACTTTTACTTCTGCTTCGCCTTTCGTAAGGCGATTGACGGTATCATAAAACTCGCCCTGGATACCCGCAGGGATACGGATGACCCCTATCCAGGAGCCATCTTTCTGCCACTCTTCCTTTTCAATCACTGATCCGCTATGCATATCGCCGTATGCCCGGTGAGCATAATCTGATGGTATCCTGACCGCAATACGCAATTCTTCAAACCTTATCGGTAGAAGAGGACGGAGTGCTTTGACCGTTTCCTTGACACTCTCGTCAAAATTTTTAAACGGGTCGATATTCACC
>CAIJED010000172.1 GCA_903819595.1 uncultured Methanomicrobiales archaeon
GGCAGGAATTTCTTTTGATATCGCTTCTACCCGCCGTGGGACCTGTACGGGGATGCTTGGGACTAGGACAACCGCAGCCCTCGCGTTTGAGGAGGTCAATCCGGAACAATATGACGGCCTCATTATTATTGGCGGATCGGGTTCACAGGAATACCTCTGGAATGATGAGATGCTGGCCCACCTGGTGAAGTTTTTCCAGAAATGGGGAAAAGTTGTCGGTGCGATCTGCCTGGCCCCGGTTATTCTTGCCCGTGCCGGAGTCCTGAAGGGGAAAAGGGCGACGTTTTTTGAGAGCCCCGCTTCCAGTTTCGAGATGAAAAAAGGTGGTGCCGTCATAGTGAAGAGCCCTGTTGTCACAGACAGCCGGATAATAACAGGAAACGGCCCGTTGGCCGCAAAAGAGTTTGGAGAGGCGGTCGTAAAAAATCTCACCGATCCAGGATAGTAATCTGTACCATTCCATCTCTTGTTTTCAGGAACTTTTATCGCCTTCAATAAGGTTCCCTGACACACCCCACCCCGACATCTAAATCATCATTGCCCATGCCAAGGACGCGGTTTGATGCGGTTGTCCTCGTATCTGAAGATTAGATCATCGATGTGATGCGATGGCTTCCAGGAAGGAAAAAACAGACCGGATTACGGGATTGCCCTGCGAAGCCTGGGCCTGCCATGTACGAAGAGAGGCAGGGGTGGCATGAAAATTCCGGGACATCTCTGATTATGGAAATCCTCGTGTCGGGGACTCACCATCATCACCAAATAGTCTGTTCACCAACCATCCTCCATGGAAATTAAGCATCTTCCATTTATTGTAATTCTCGTTGTTCTGCTTGCCACCACAGGGTGCCTCACCGCACCAGGGCCTGACGTGGGCAGGGACCTGGCACACCCCTCCGCCCTTGCACCGGCGACCACCCCGCCATCGGACACGCGGGTACCTTCGATCACTACCACAGACCTTCCTGCAGCTGACGGGACATCCTTCCAACCGTCATCGTCCCAGGTAACAGACCTGATCGCATTTGTCGGGGACGCCGTCGTTTATACCCAGCGGGTTGGAAAAGAGACAGCTGTCAAAGAGTTTTCCGATAAAAATGGTTCTTTCACACGGGGAGAGCAATACATCTGGGCATACGACTACGGGGGGATCAACCTCGCACATCCCTATCATCCCGAATATAAGGGTCAGAACAAACTGTCCCTCACCGATGATGAAGGGGTACGGATGATCGAGGCAATGAGGGATGTGGCCCGGAATGGAAGCGGGTTCGTATGGTACCATTTTGCAAACCCATTAACCGGTAAGACTGAACCAAAACTGGCCTACGTGAAGCAGGTTGACGATACCTGGTGGCTGGCATCAGGCATTTATGGACCCGGTCTTTCTATTCCCGGGGATGCACCGGAAATGGTAAGGGAACGTCTCCACGCAAAAGTGGCCCAGGCAGTCGGGTATGCCAGGGAGGTGGGGGAAGAGGGGGCTCTCGTGGCTTTCAATAACAAATCCGGTTCATTTGCTTCTGACGGGACCTATATTTTTGCTTTCGATATGAATGGCACCACGCTGGCCATGCCCTTCTACCAGAGCCAGATCGGGGCAAATGAGCGAAATCTAACGGATATCAATGGTGTTTCGATCGGGGAGGAAAAGATCAGGATCGCCGGGAAGGGTGGGGGGTTCTTCTATTATGTCTACAATAATCCTGCCGATGCCGGAAAACCAGAATTTAAAGTCTCATATATCGAACCCGCAGGCCCCGGCTGGGTCGTAGGTACGGGGACATACCTCCCGGACATACCGGTCAGGTTCTCAGAGGAACGACGGACAGAACTCGTGACCCGGGTCAGGGAAGCTGCAGCCCATGTTGAGAAAAACGGCAGGAATGCCAGCATCTATTTATTCAATAGTCCAAAAGGGTCATTCTTAGACCAGGACATGTTTATCTTTGCATTTGACCGGAACGGGACCCAGCTCGCGAACCCGTACCTGCCTGGCCTCATCGGTGTAAACCGGTTGTCTGACCGTGACCGGTATGGGTCATACCCGGTACAGGGGCTCATTGAACATGCTGCACGGGGCGGAGGTTTCACGTACTATTTCTTTGCAGACCCTGCAACAAATTACTCCATCCGGCTGAAACTTGGGTATACCGAACTGGCAGGAGGGGATCTCGTGGTTGGTGCGGGTATCTTCCCGGATACATGAGAGGTGCAGTCCATTTCACCTATCCCTCCCAGTTTCCTGGCGCCGGACGGGAGTGATGCTAAATGTTTTTTTTCCTGGACCGGGTCGTAACTTAAGAAAAAAGGTCCTTTATTTCCCGGATGGTCACCCTTTTAGGTACATTCTTTCTGTAAGGACTTCTCTGATCTCAATGAGAGCCAGCAGGAAAATGGCGGTTCACGGCCATCAAGTACACAGTCCCACGTTTGGTCCCAATGCACCGCTTCTGCTGCCGACCCCCAGGATTCATCGATTACTCAATTGAAAACCTGTACAATTCATTGTAGTACCCTTATCGTTCCAACCCCGGTGATGTGCATCACCTTCACGTCCTTTGTTGGTGTGAAAGACCATACCCGGAATATCGGGTACTGTCCCATTATTGCATACTTTATTAATCTTATAAGCAGAATACTTGTAGGACACACCATGGCTCGACCAAGAGGCTTAATTGAAGTTGTTTGCCAAAATCCCAACTGTGATTATTTTCGGAAGGAAGAGGGAAAA
>CAIJED010000173.1 GCA_903819595.1 uncultured Methanomicrobiales archaeon
GATCTCCGAATGATCCGGGCTATGGTATCAGTGACCTGTTTCCGGTATTCTTTATCCGGGTAAATGTTCTTCCATATCGCCTTCTGACCGATGACTTCATCCGAAGAATACCCGCTTATTTCCTCTGCTCCGGTATTCCACAGGAGGATTGTTCCCTTATGGTCAAGGACACTCAGCCAGACCCGTGCATTGGTTATCACACCATCCTGGAATTCAGTCAGGTGTCTGAGTTCCACTTCCGCCCGCTTGCGATCGGTAATATCCCGGACCACTGACAGGATCATCCGTTTTCCCTGGAGATGGACCACGTGGGAATTGATCTCGACCGGAACGATTACCCCGTCCTTTCTCCGGTGCTCGGTCTCGAAGATCGCCTTGCCGGTTGAAGATAATTCATCGATGATTTCGTTGAACGGCCGGTTGTGATAGTCCGTGACAAAATCAAGGGGCCCGTGTTCCATTATTTCATCGTGGGTATAGCCCAGCATCCGGCAGGCGACTTCATTTACTGAGATGAATTTTCCCGGCTTCCAGTCCGGGTCGATCTCATGAATATGAAGTCCATCATTTATCGTATCAAAGATGCCACGGTATTTCTCCTCGCTTTCCTGCAGGGCCTGCTCTATTTGTTTTCGCATGGTGATGTCACGCCATGTCCCCTCAACCCCCAGAACCTTGCCGGACTCATCGTAGTAGAGGTAACTGCTTGTCGCAACCGGCAGTGAAGTCCCGTCCTTTTTCTTCAGGGTGACTTCGTAATCGGATACAGACCCATTCAGATATATATCATCAAGGAATCTTTTGCGTTCGCCAATATCCGCATAAAACACATTAGCAATGCTTTTACCGAGGCATTCAGAGATATCATCATATCCAAGGTTTTTCGCCCAGGAATTGCTTGCAAGAATCAGCCTTCCTTCTGCATCGCTTCGGTAATAGACATCATTCAGGTGCTCAAGCAGATAGAGATAGTCCTTCTGCGCCGTAAGGAGTTCTTTCTCTGTCTGTTTCCAACCGGTGATGTCCCGGATAGATTCGATTGCACCAATACGGTTCCCAGTACCATCAAAAAGGGGCGATCCCGTTGCCCATACATATGCTCCTTTCCCCCCATACAACGCCGGAGTAAAAACTTCTGAGTAGAGCGTTTTGCCTTTTCTCGTCACATACTTGTATTTTGACTTAAGTTCCACATTTTCAAGGTCCAGCAGGTCCAGCAATTGTTTCCGTCGCTCACCGTAGAAGGGGACCGTGTAGGCATGGTATCCCTGGCCGATCATGTCGGCCTTGCAGATCCCGGTCATCTCCTCCATTGCCTGGTTCCATGCAATCACAACCCCTTCCTGGTCAATGACTAACGTCGCGTCGGGAAGGAACTCCATAATATCTGTTAGTTCCTGCCTTGAATCACGCAGGGCTTGTTCCTGCCCTGCCTGTTCCACCATATTCTGCCTCAGTTCCTCTTCTGATGCGGTCAGTTCCTCGTAGGCTGCATGAAGTTCTTCGGC
>CAIJED010000174.1 GCA_903819595.1 uncultured Methanomicrobiales archaeon
TGACCTGGCATCCGACCTGACATTTCATATCACCTACCACAATGGTAACAATGACCATGCCGTTGACGTGGTCCTTCCCCTGAACATTGGTGAAGATAAACTGGCAGCCGTCCCGGTTGTCAACAATATTGTCCTCGCATCGTCGGGGTCTGCCTACACGCTGACCGGAGATGTTAACAACGCAGGCATCACCGATGCAAAGTCCATGGTCCTGACCCTTCTTTCGCCCGCAAAGCCCGTTGAACCCTATGCTGAATATGCGATTGGATCTCTCGCCTCTGATGACTTTTCCAGTTTCACGCTGACATTTATGGCAACAGATCTTACCGAAGTGCCATTACAGGTCAAATGGAAAGATGCAGATGGTAACTCCTATTCGACGATAAAAAACCTGGATCTTCGCTATAGCTCAGGTACGGGGTCATCCAGTACTCGTTCAGGCAGCAGTTCAGGGAGTAGTTCTTCCACCAGGAGCTCAACCGCAAGCACAGCAAACAGTGGAGGCGGCGGTCCACCAGGTGGCGGAAGCATATTCGGATTTGGTGGCAGCAGGAGTGGAGGTATCAGTTCATTCTACCCGGTCATTGCACTGGGTATCGCAATTGTAGTGGGGATAGTCCTCTGGATCAAACGAAAATGGATTGCAGCAAAGCTGAAGAAGAGATGAGAGGGCGAAAAATGAGCGAAAATCCACTCATCCGCCTTGTGGATGTCACGAAAGTGTACCACCTGGAAAGTGGGGACTTCACCGCGCTCAACCACGTATCGCTCGATATCATGGAGAACGAATTTGTGGCGATCATGGGGCCGTCAGGTTCCGGAAAATCGACCATGATGAACCAACTGGGTATCCTTGACGTTCCTACGTCAGGCGAATTATTTATTGACGGGAAAAATGTGGCCCTGATGACACAACTGGAGCGGACGCATATGCGCCGGGATACGATCGGGTATGTATTCCAGAAATTTTACCTAATACCGCTCCTCTCTGCCTACGAAAATGTGGAATACCCACTCATCCTCCGTTATAAGCACCGGGATGCCACCGGTAAGGCCGCTGATGTCCTCAAATCAGTCGGGTTCGATAAAGAAATGAGTTCCCACCGTCCCAACCAGTTATCCGGCGGGCAGCAACAGCGGGTCGCAATCGCCCGGGCGCTGGTCAATGACCCAAAAATTATCCTCTGTGACGAACCGACCGGGAACCTTGACCGGAAAACCGGGCTCCAGATTATGGACCTGCTGGTGGGATTGCACCAGAGGGGGAAAACGGTGATCCTCGTGACCCATGACGCAAAGATTGCCGAGTATGCCCACCGGACGATCGAGCTCGATGACGGGAGGGTCGTTGGATCATGAGAGATATCTTCTTTGATCTGTCAGTCCGGAGTGTCCGGCTCAATTTCATGCGTTCACTGCTGGCATCGATTGGAATCGTCATCGGTGTGGTGGCCATCTCATCCATGGGGATGCTCGGCGCAAATATGCAGTTGTCAGTGAAACAGCAGTTATCTTCAGATGTGAACACGGTCATGATCTCGTCTGATGTAGTACGTACGACATCAAACGCCGGGACTCCCTCTACATCAGAGGGTGTGACGAAAAGTCAGCTCAATGATATCAAGAATGCGGCTGGGACAAACGTGGTCATCCCGATACATCGGACGAACACCCAGTTTACGATCGGTTCCACGGATGGCAGGGGATCGATATATGGTTTTGACCCGAATGATATTGAAAAATTCCTTACCCTTGATGTAGGAGATATCCCCCGCGGGGCAAATGATGCGGTAGTCGGGTCCAACCTTGCAACCAATTTTAACCTGGTCGTCGGTACACGGATTAAAATCGGGCCCCCCAATACGGCAGACAGGCCGACGATCCGGGTTTCCGGAATTCTACCGGCACGGGGGTTCGCCTCTGACGGGATTAATACAGACAATGCCATTATCGTTGGTGACACCTGGTACACGAACCAGTATGGTGACAAGGATGTGTATAACCAGGTAAACGTGATCGTCAAAAATGTTGATACCATCAGTGCAGTAGAAACCGCAATAGACGATAAAGTCAACCGGAAAACACAGGTGATCAGGATATCTGATGCCAGCTCCCGCCTGACCAGTATTACCCAGACTCTCGGGACGATTACCACATTTATCCTTGCAATCGGCGGCATATCGCTCGTCGTCGCGGCCGTAAGCATCTTCAACGTGATGATGATGTCGGTGAATGAGCGGGTGCACGAGATTGGGATCCTCCTTTCAATCGGGACAGAAAAAGGCGAGGTGCGCCGGATGTTCCTGTACGAGGCATTTATCCTTGGCATTATTGGTGCCGGGGTGGGTGGTATATGCAGCCTGGTGATCGGGTACTCGGTGGTGAGTGCCATGATCGGCAATACGACCTATTTCTTCCTGCCGGACAGTATCCTGTACGTACCCGAAGGGATGCTCATCGGGATCGTGGTGTGTATCGTATCAGGGGTATACCCGGCATGGAAAGCATCGAATATGGACCCGATCGACGCGTTGAGGAGCGAGTAGATGAACATTTCAGGATGCTGTGGAGTATTTTTATTCCTTTTTTTAGGGAATGGAAAAACCCATCTTTTTGGAGTCGTTCCGGGGGTGTTGCCGTGCATCACCATGATGATGATGGGTGAGTGATGATGAAACGGAATTATTTTTTCCTGCTTGTTGCTTTCCTGGCGTTTATTGAGGTCGCCATATTCTGGATATCAGTAGATATCGTTGACCCTTTACCATCGATTATCGCCATTATCATTGGGATACTCATAATTTATCTCGCCAGGATGCACATTGACGAGGTGATCCAGGATGAGCGGACATGGAAAATTGCCGAGATCACGTCGTTGAGAACGTTGCAGATTACCTGGGTCGGCCTGTTCCTGTTTGCCCTGTGGATCATTATCGAAGCGCTGGGTGAGCAGTTCCGCCATTTTAATCGTACTATTGGTATCTTCGGGTTCCGGCTTCTTGCTATTCTCTGTGGTATTATTGTCCTCTACGTAGTGCTCTCCCTCTATTATAACAAAAAATTCGGGGCGTAAGGTGGATGAAAAACAAGATCAAGGTGTACCGTGCGATGCATGATATGTCCCAGCTGGCCCTGGCACAGGAAGTCGGGGTCACCAGGCAGACTATCCTTGCGATTGAGCATGGGAAATATGATCCTTCATTGATCCTTGCGGCAAAAATTGCAAAACTATTTCAGGTCAGAATTGACGATGTCTTTCTGCTTGATTCGATTGAGGAATAACTTCATTTTTACCGGGTAATGGACCTGTTATAGGATAACGAAAGCCGCAGGAACCGGACTTTCCGATGGTACGGCAAAACACCGGAAACGGTCCATCCCGCTGACGAAATGGTGGGCTGTTGACAACCCCGGAACTGAAACTGATTCCTTCTATATGCCATCTACGGGAAGTAGCCCGGGTTCCGGGGGAGCATTTCCACACCCGAACCCGAAATGACACTTCTGGGAGTCAACTGCTGGCGGGTCTTCTTACACACCAGGACACCTGATCTTCCCGCTTTTTTTGTCCGGTGATCTTTTCTTTTCCATCTTTCAGGACGGTGCATTTATCCCGAGGCATGATACACGGCTAAAATGCGAAAAGGGCTGAACAAACATAGGATATAAAAATGTTAGAATTCGTAACCTACCCTATCGTTCAGGCAACCGCCAGGAACTAAAAAAAAAGAGATGTTTCCATCAGATACTATTGTTACAACGCCCTTCCGAGGGCAATCGGTCCGATCTGGGGTGAAGAAGTTGTCAGGTCCCAGTAGAACTGGAGTTTTCCCTCGGGTGAAGTAGCAAGCCTCGCATACCCCATGCCGATCCCGGGCCCACCGTTTCGGGTGTCGCTGCTATGCAGAGTCCCGGTCTCATCAATGACGATCACCTGACGTGCCTTTGAATTGTCCGCACTGTTTGAAACTGCCGTAACAAGCATGACATGCCCGGTATCAGTTGTATCATGTGTATTTGCCCAGGATATGATATCACCTGGCTGTAAATCTGAAAGTGAGACTCCCTTGAACCAGCCATTCTCACCCGAGACAAAGAGGTGGTAATAGTTGAGCGGGTTCGGCACAACACAACTCCCCTGCGGGTCATTACACCCGGCTTCGGGGATTGGACTACCCGTGTTCCAGCTGCTAAATTTAGTGGTGTGGCCAGTATTTGCGAAGGTAAAGAGGGATGTGATCAGCCCACTGCAATCGGTCTTTACGGTCAGGAGATTGGGCTTACCTTTTGTGTCCGTCAGGCCTGCAATGACCACAATACCGCTCCATCCTGCGGGAGACCCACCGGGTATACTTTTCCAGACCAGTTGTTTTACCCCTGATGCACCCCAGATTACATTTGTAGGTTTGCTGGCGTGTATCACGTACCCCGTCTGGAGCGTATTCTCGTTTTTGTAGGAGGACGGCAGATAATCGGGAGCACCTGGCGTATACGTATATACACCTTTCATTAAGGCCTTTGCACCGGATAATAATGCTTCATTCGTCGATCCTGCCTTCGGCTGATATATCCACGTTGCCGGGGGCAGCGGTACCAGTACTGCAGAGATAGACGAGGTCTTTCCTGCCTGAACGGTGATCTCCGTGTTATAATCAGTATACCCTGTTTTTTGCAGGATGACGGTATGTTTTCCCGCGACTACATTACCCAGCGTGACCGGGGTCATCCCCTTATTCACATTGTCAAGCAGGACGGTTGCACCTGCAGGTGTTGAGGTAATTCCGATAAGACCCGTTTTCTGGGTGGCCGGTACCATCACTGCCGAGAGGGTGAAGGTCTTTCCTGCCTGAATGTTAACAGGTGCCGAATAATCATCGTAACCCGTTTTTTTCAGAGTGACGGTATGTTGTCCCGCAGCGATGCCGCTTGACATGAGAGGAGTTGTCCCCCTGAAGGTGTTGTCGATATAGACCGTTGCACCGATCGGTGACGAGCTGACTTTCAATGTGCCGGTTAATGGTGCGGCGCCTGCTGGTGCAGCCATCACGAGGAATACCAGGGCCACCACCAGAACGACAAACCATGCATTTAATTTCATAGGTTTCTAATTAATTTTCAATCCTTATAATTTGTCACGATGATCTGTGCAGACCGGAGAGGATGTCCCCAAATCCCTTATAAGATATTCCCGGATATGTCGGAAGGAATGAGGTCCGAATGGAAAAGAGGTGATCAGTTCCGCAGTACGAGAGCCAGGGCAACCTCATCATAAAATCTGAAAAACGATATTATTTTTCAACCGATGTCGATATATAATTCCAACCAGCAGTTGGTAAAAGCCGGACCTGGTAGAAACCCGCCGTGCATCGCCGTGAGTATTTTTGGAATGGACAAGAGTTGATGCGTACGTTTCTTATTCGCAGAAGTCGAATACCATATCAACGATCCGGAGTTCAAAGTAACATAAATATCCCGGGGAGCGGTTTTGTATCAGCACCCTGATTTTCCGGATAAAGTGTACCTGGTCAATAAACTCAAAGGACAGGGGAATGGATTTGTCAATAGTATCACGTAGTTATAGCGTCCTGCATGGATGCCTGCAACATGGACTGAACCGGGTCCCTTCCCGGAAAGAGATTGAATATCTTGGGAAAACTGTCAACCATCATATCAGCCGGTCCCTCCCTGTCGGGGAGATCATCACGACTGACCTGGCCCGCGTCAGGTCCCTGAACCTGCTTGCAAGAGAGATTATCGAACGGGACGTGCCCGGTGAAATTGCAGAACTGGGTGTATACCGAGGGGATTTTGCCAGGCGAATCAGTTCCCTGTTTCCCTACCGCAGGTTTTATCTGTTTGATACATTTGAAGGGTTCGATGCGAGGGATATCGCTCTTGAGTCTGAACAGAAACAAAAGACCCGTTATGGTGATTTTTCAAGAGTAAGTGTGAAAAGTGTGCTCTCAAAGATCCCCTATCCGGATCAATGTGTGGTAAAAAAGGGGTATTTCCCGGAGTCGCTGGACGGACTCGAGGAAACCTTCTCCTTCGTCTCACTCGATACTGACCTTTTTAAACCAACGTATGAAGGATTATGCTATTTTTATCCGCGATTGTCTCCCGGCGGGTATATGATGGTACATGATTATGCCCCGGCCCGGTACCATGGGGTAAAAAAAGCTGTCAGGCAGTTCTCGGAAGAGTTTAAAGTACCCTATATACCACTTTCTGACATGAATGGCAGCGTGGTATTCAGCAGATAGCATCATTTTTTAGCGACCGGGTGCTGTTATATGGCGATTCGCTTTTTTTTATTCCGTTCCGGGAACACTCGTCTTCGGATCTCACCTCACCTGGGGCCGCCCTTACCTCCACCGTACCACACTCATTTTCTCAAAAGATAAAGAAACACTTTTTCCATAAGAACCCGGTGACATATATGCATCACGGAAAAGGTTAAAAGAAAAAGGAAGGCCAATAATCGGCAGAATCTGTCCAAGGTCCTCATAAATTTTCATATTTTGGCCGATAACAAAACAGGGGCAGATGCGGGCGATTTAAACGAACGATAACGGACGATACCTGGTGTGGAGGGGTAAGAGTACCTTATTGTGAAAGTCAGGCCTGGAATCGGGGTTAAAAAAAGGTTGTATAACGGGGTTTCCGGGTCCGGAATTGTATGTCAGAGAGGTTATTCCCGGGTGATTTCAGCCTGAAAATATCGCCATTTTCATTCGGTATTCAGGAAGCGGCCCATCGCGGGGTTTCCGCTTGTTCACAGCGATTCCCTAATCTCACGCGTTGCCTGGACCATATGGCTCAATTTCGTAAAAGCGGCCTCCCTTGTCCGCATCCTCATACCACAGTCCGGGTCGATAAGCAGGGCCTCAGCACCGAATACTTCTATTCCCTCATCGATACGTTTTCTAATCTCGTCAACAGGCTCGATCGTATTAGTAGTGGAATCGACGCAACCATACCCGATCATCCGGCCGCCGAGGTCACGTGCATTGAACAGTTCAAGGTTTTTACGATTATTTGAAAACTCGAAATCGAGGATATTCACCGGGAATTTAATCACCTCATCGATGACACCCGAGAGGTTTCCACAGACATGCATGCAGGAAGGTATCCTGACTGATGACGTAATCAGTTCAATTGCCTTCCGGCCGACGTCGAGGTCTGCTGTTCCGGTAGACAGGATCGGTTCATCAAGTTGCAGGATGGTCACCCCTAGGGACTCGAGAGCTTTCGCTTCCCCGATAAACGCCGAGGCGATATCCATTGCCAGTTCATCCCTGTCCCGGTACATGGGTGTAGAAATATGAAGACCGTGGGCCAGGGTGGATGGTCCAGTTATAATACCTTTAACCTGGTTTTTCCTCGAACGGGCAAACCGGACATCACCGACGGTGATCGGGGAGGCTGATGCCTGTACTTTCCCGGTCACCTCCTGCCCTTTAATACCAGGTACCACCCCGGTAAACGCCTGGATCATATCACCCCTGACCTGCCCGTCAGAGATAATATCGATCCCCGCAGTGACCTGGTCATCCACGGCGGTTTTTACTGCCGCTCTCATGGGGTCAAACAGCGACTGCAGGCCATGTCCGGGGGTCACGGGATAACTACCTACGACGGTTGTTGGCAGGATTACTCCATATTCCGGGCCCTTGTTCATGTCATGTGCCTCCACGCCACCCGGTACATCCAGATCCCCATGCTCTTCCTGTTGAGAATAGTTCGTCATCGCAAATCGTAATATCCCACAGTTCAGCATTCCATCCCTCTGTCAACGCCAGGATTCCGGCATCCATACCGGTTGGATCTGTCACTTGCCTCGTGAAGTGATTTTCTGTATTCGCTTTGTGTGTTGTTGATCGCATCATATCATTTCCAGGTGACCGCCGAAGGTTGCAATAAGGTGATCTTCTTTTAGCCCTTGTCTCAGGGTCTGTATCATATAAACGATTTCCCGTTCTCCCCCGAGGTGCCCCTTGCAGTGTCATCTTTTCTCAGTCAACACTATGTTTTTGCGTGATTGAATTTTTTTCGTATTTGCCCAGCCATTCGAAGGTTCATTCATGCAATATTCCTCCCGACTTCTGTTGCGATATCCGTCCTCTGTGAATACACATGCACAATCAAGTTCCAAATAGATCTTTAAAAGATTGTATGGCGGGCCTTCCGACGTCTTCTGCCTCGTCGGTGGCTGATATAGGAATGCACCCCGGCACCGGTACCGGACCTCATGGCCAGACGCTACTACGTTTTCGCATCTCATACAAGCACGCCCGGGATTATTTCATCAACAAGAGCTATGCCAAGCTTTTTTCTTCATATAGGGCCTGGGATGTGTCAGTTGATCCAGAATGGCTGGTGCACATCATATCCAGGTGAAACGTCAGGAAAATGTCATTTCTCCTTCGTCTCAACCAGGTTAGCAGGGTCACCGGATGACCTGTTATCAGGATTTCCAGGACCGGTGACGGGTCCGTAGTTCTGGTTGGACCCGACTCCTGGTGAAAGGTGATGGTCGCACAGGAAATACGCAAAGATTGTGATGCATGCCGAAATGAGCAGCAGGAACATGCTGACCCAGACCATTTCCATCCGGACAATGAGGAATACGGCCCAGAGAATTGCGACAAGACAGATAAGATAGAAGAAAAACACCGTCCGTAATTTTATATTGTGGATAAACAGGAACATCCCGCTGCCAGCCGCGATAATCACCAGTGCGAAGCTTAACCAGACCATTTCCTCACGGACGAGGAGGAACGTCGCCCAGAGGATCGCGACGAGGCAGATCAGGTAGAATAAAATCCATGTCCTGGGAGAGATATCCTCCTTCATGGTGCCCGTACCTGATCCGGGTCCGGACGGAGAATTGATCGTGGTCCCGCTGACTGTTTCACTTGCACCCTTCCCGATACCCTTTCCGGTTCTCCTCCTGTTCCTCTGTCTTATGGGGTCCAAAAAGCTCAACTTCAATCTCCCTCCTCTCTTGCCTGGAACGATTCTCTTCCTGCCCGGTCCAAAGGTACCGTGGCATTCGATTCTCCGATACACAGTGTCCTTCTTCCTGTGGTCTGACCCGGCCAGGGACTATTCGATACGGAATTTGACCGGGGTCAATTATTTCCGGTTCTGCCCCGATGTGACCCAGCCATTCTGGCCTTATCACAGGCCTGATGTCGAGGTCCTTTGCCTGCGCTCCCTTTGCCCGGATATTCCAAGTCACCATTGGATGACGTTGGAGAGTTCATCATGGGACGGAAATTGAATTGTCCGGTGAAAATACTCCTTTTGCATTTTCATTCCGGATATATTATGTGCATTTCCCGTGGCTTTTTGTATGAACCTGGTCACTCGATCCACGGGCAGGCGATCCATTTCCTCTCCCTGTTCCAGTTATCACGGAGTATGTCCCAATGTATCTGATGGATGATAAATGTGCGCCCCAGCTCGCCGGGTCCGCCAGGTACTGCTAAAATTTATACACAGATTCAGATTCACGCTGTTTCTGGCAGGTAACTATTCAAAAAAGAATTGAAACAAGATCACACACCGTTACTGAACAACAGGTCTGAATATCAGGGAGTTGTATTGATCTGTCCGGGCATCACGAAAGAAATGTCCCTGGGGATGCCTTTCGGGGGGCACCACTGTTTGAATTTGGACGATTCGGTTAATGGTCCGGGATCACGATAGTATAGGAGAAGTACAGGAGATTTTTTAGTGAATGATGACTTTCACGAAGTCTTTATAGGATTTGATATCATGCACTGTCCCCTGATACAGGACCCGTGATGGGGGGTTCAAGCAGCAGGGGAATTGGAACTGCCGCCGTACTCACAGCAAAAACCGCAACGATGATTACCTGGAATATCCGGGACAGGTGGTGGTTCCCATTCCCTGAAGACGGCCAGCTGCGTTCCCCGCCTGTTCCTCTACCGGAGTTCATCCATCGGTATCAGGCCTGCAGCATGTTAAGCATGTCCCGGGCATTCCAGGGTGTCCCTGTCTTCTGGAGGATGAGATAGTAAACAATATTTTATCTTCAATGGTCGTGTGCCTTCTATTTTAGATTATTCGTTCCTTCCAGGACCATTAAGCGAAGGGAATGATTTTATCCTGATAAGATGGAACAACCTGATATGACAGTTGTACCAGCGGGAATCTACCAGCCTGTCAGCCTTGACCGCAGTGGGCTCGCAAATAAGGCATACGAGGCATACGGAGTGAAATATCCAGGTATATACCAGGGATATAATGATCAACAGAAAGCCCGGACCCTGGAAGACTTCAGTTATCACCTGAAGTACCTGGAGGAAACGCTGGCGATCGATGATCCGGCGATCTTTATTGACTATGCAAAATGGGCCCATGTATTGCTCTGCTCCCTCGGTCTGCCGAAGGACTGCCTGTCTTCGAGCCTGGAGGTGCTGAGAGAACTGCTCTCGACTGAGTTACCCCCGGCGTTGGGGAAGAAAGCCGATGCGACGATTAGAGAGACAATGAGGGTACTATCGTCTGCCCCGACAACCATTCCCTCCTATATCAGGGATGATCAGCCCCTTGCCCAGGCTGCTCACGAATACCTGGATGCATTACTCCTTCATGCCGATCGGACAAAAGCACGGGACCTGGTCATGGGACTGGTGAAGAGAGGAGTCCCTGTCAGGGATGTGTACATGGATGTATTCCAGCCGGTACTGTATGAGACGGGAAGGCTCTGGCAGTTGCAGAAGATCAGCGTGGGCCAGGAACATTATGTTACTGCCTCAACCCAGCAGGTCCTGGCCCTGTTCTACCTCCAATTCATTGCAGGGAATAAAAACCTGGCAAAAAAAGGCAGGACACTGGTCGCCGCATCTGTTTCGGGGGAGTTGCACGAGGTCGGGATCCGGATGGTGGCAGATTTCTTCGAGATGGATGGCTGGGACACATATTACATTGGTGCAAACAGCCCCTCCAGCAGTATTATCCGGATGATGAAGGAACGCGAGGCGACGGTAGTTGCCATCTCTTCCACGATGTCCTTTCACGTCCCTGAAGTATATTCCCTTATACGTGCAATCAGAGAATCTCCTGACACCCGGGATACCATCATCATTATCGGCGGTTACCCGTTCAACGTCGTCCTGGACCTCTGGAAAAAAGTCGGTGCCGACGGTTATGCAGGACGGGCGGACGAGGCGGTCACCCTGGTAAATAACCTGGTCACCCAAAAAAATATGTAAGAACATCACTAACCCGGGCCAAAAAAATTCCACCTGAGGAGGGTACGATCGTTCTATATTCCTTGCAATCCAAGGCCATATATCGGATATAAAAAATAGTATATACAGGAATCCTCCATGAGTCCCGGCACCGTTTTCGTTTGTGATCATAATGGGATAGTCCTTCTGGTGCACCGGGACGATTCCCGCATCTTTGGAGCAGCAGGCAAAAATGAACACCTGTCGCAATATATCACCGCCAACTCGGGAGAGGTGGCCACACGTTTTTTCTCCCTGCTTTCATATGAGGGACTGTCAGTCTGTTCGCCCATCGAATTTGTGATAAATAGTACAGCACAGCCGCTCGTTTGCATCGGCCTGCGTCTCCGGGACTGTTTTTTACTATTCGGTGCCTCTTCTCTTCCAAACCTCGGCACCCTGATCACCGGAACCCTGTATTCGGATGAAGTCCCGGTTGATCTCGCACCAATATGCGGGGCTGACTCTTCCAGGAATAGTAGCAGGTTGCCTGATTACCAGGTATACGAGGACCTGACCCGGCTCAATAACGAACTGGTCGACATGAGCCGGGAGCTCACAGATGCCCGGGTCGAGATAGAGATGGAGGCAGATGAACTGAACAAGGAGATCCAGGTGCGGAAACAGACGGAAGAAGCCCTGTCACGGACTAATAAAAAACTTACTCTCTTATCCGGCATTACCCGCCACGATATCAATAACCAGCTCACGGTGCTGATGGGCTACTTATCAATACTGGAAACAAAGCCACCCGATTCCACCTCACATGATTATTTCAAAAAAGTCAAAACCGCAGCAGAGCGGATATCGGCGATGATCCGGTTCACCAAGGAATACGAGGAGATCGGCGTTCTGGCACCAGCCTGGCAAAACTGTCGCTCGCTTGTTGATACTGCGGCAACGCAGGCCCCCCTGGGAAAGGTGATCGTGAAGAACGACCTTGCTGCCGGTACCGAGGTGTTTGCCGACCCGCTGATCGTGAAAGTATTTTACAACCTGATGGATAATGCAGCACGGTATGGCGGGAAGATTACCACGATCCGATTTTTCTTTTTACGATCCGGTGATGATCAGATCATCGTATGCGAGGATGATGGCGACGGTGTCGTACGTGATGAGAAAGAGAAGATCTTTGAACGGGGTTTCGGGAAGAATACCGGGCTTGGGCTGGCGATAAGCCGGGAGATTCTCGACATCACCGGTATCTCGATCAAAGAGACCGGAGAACCAGGGGTTGGAGCACGGTTCGAAATGGTGGTCCCGAAGAGAGCATGGCGAATGACAGAACCGGGGCGGAGAACGGGATCCAATGGATAGGACCCGAATCATCCAGGGTATCAGGTGGTGGCACGTTGTTGCTCTGGTCATTGCCATTACCGGAGTATTGCTTGTAGTCGGGACCGCTCAGCAACAGGACCAGCAGCTGAGGCACGACCTTCTGATAAAAGCGAAAATTGCCGCAGGAATTGTGGACCCTGCCAAGGTAGAAACATTAAACGGATCAGTGTCAGACCTCGGATCTCCGGATTATCAGCACCTGAAAGAACAGATGGCACAAATCAGGGCCTCTGACCCATCCGTGCGGTTTTCATACCTGTTGGGACAGGGGCCCCAGGGGGTATTTTTTTACGTCGATTCGGAACCTGTCGGTTCCATGGCATACTCCTCCCCCGGGAAGTTGTATCCGGAAGCCTCCTCCTTTATTCGGAGGACCTTCTCCGACAAAGAACCTGCGACACTGGGCCCCGAATCCGATCGCCGGGGGACCTGGGTAAGCGCTGCAGTCCCGGTTATTGATCAGGAAACAGGACGTGAAGTGGCACTCTTCGGCGTGGACGTGGATGCCGGAAACTGGTACTACCTGGTAGCAGAGGAGTGCGTCGCGGTTATTCTTGTCACGTTCCTCTTTGTGTTATTGGTGGTGATATTCGGGCTCAATGAGAGGCGCAACCAATCAGATCAGCAACGACTTGCCTCATCCGAAGAAAAATTTTCCCGGGCATTTCACACAAATCCCGCACTTATGTCCGTGTCATCTCGTGAAGACCGGACATTTATCGATGTAAACGCATCATTTTTAAAGAAACTTGGTTATACCCGGGAGGATGTGATCGGGAAAACAGCATTGGATATCGGGCTGTGTCCGGACCCTGCTGAGCTTGATATCATTCAGGCCCATCTAAAAGAGACAGGGGAGACCAGCGACCTGGATGTCAGTTTCATCACGAAGGACAAGGTAGTGATGTATGGTTCATTCTCCAGTAGTACGATTGAGATTAACGGTATGCCCTGCCTGCTGTCAGTCATACTCGATATCACCGGGAGAAAACAGGCAGAGGAAACTCTTCGGGAGACCGGACGAGTGATCAGGAGAGACGAAAAACGACTGGCAATGGCTGAAGAGATTGGCCACACTGGATGTTGGGAATTTCACATCGCAACAGGTATGATCTGGGGATCAGCTGAGGCACATCGTATATTCGGATTCCCCCTGTCAGAGGGAGCAAATCCAATCGGGGAGATAGAAGCCTGCATTCCGGAATGGGAATGGGTCCAACGGACGATTGCTGACCAGGTCAGCACGGGGAAGGATAGCAGCCTTGAATTTGCGATCTACCCCGCTGATGGTTCCGATCCGAAGTTGATACAATCAACATCCCGCCTCGAACGGGACCAGGAAGGCCAGCCGTTGAGGGCCATGGGTGTGATCAAAGATATCACCGGGAATAAACTTGCTGAAAATACGCTGCGGCGTGTAAACCAGAAGCTCAACGTACTGTCCCAGCTGACAAGACAAGACCTGACCAACCAGATATTCACCCTGAATAGTTACCTCGAACTGGCACAATCAGAGGCCTCTGGGCAGGATGATATCATTGCGCCCATCCTGGAATCAAAACGGGCAGTCCGGTTAATTGACAGAATTACCCAGTTTACAAAGGAGTACCAGGATTTAGGAGTAAAACCACCGGCATGGCAGAACGTGGAACTGATAATGCTGTTCGGCCTGTCCCACTTGTCAGTGAATGGAATCAGGCATTGTATTGAGACAAAAAATCTCGAGATCTTTGCGGATCCCCTCCTGGAGAGGGCATTCCAGGGCCTTATTGAGAACTCGCTGGCGCATGGGGGAGGAGTCACCGGGATCAGCATGAGGTACACAATTACTTCCAATAAGGTCACGCTTTTCTTTGAGGACGATGGTACAGGCATCCCGTACGAGAAGAAAGAACAGATATTTCTGAATGCGGACCATCCCTGGAATTCGGTCAGGGGCCTCTTCATTATCCGGGAGATCTTTGATATTACCGGCATTACCATCCGTGAGACTGGCGAACCGGGTAAGGGAGCGAGGTTTGAGTTAGTCGTGCCGAAAGGGTCCTGGCGTATTCCCGGGACGGGAAAAGAATGACCGATATACTCCGGGTACTGTATGTCGATGATGAACCTGGGCTGGTCGATATCAGCAAACAGTTCCTTGAACAGTCCCGGGATTTGTCTGTGGTGACGGCACTCAGCGCAGATAAAGCGTTCCGGTTGCTGCTTTCCGAGAGATTCGATATCATCATCTCCGACTATGAGATGCCCGTCATGGATGGAATCCGGTTTCTTATCGAAGTCCGGAGACGCTATGGAGCTGTCCCGTTCATCATTGTGACAGGTAGAGGTAGTGAAGAGATCGCAATCAGGGCGTTCGAAAACGGAGCTGACTTCTATCTCCGGAAAGGTGGCGACCCAAAGGCACAGTTTATCGACCTTAAGAACAGGATACAGAAAGCTGTTGAACACCGAAAAACAGAGATGCAGATGACCACGCTCAACCGGCTCTACTCGGTGCTCACAGCGACCAATACGGCCATCACGCGTAATCCTAAAAAATCTGAATTGCTTGATGAGATCTGCCGGATCCTGATTGACATTGGTGGATTTACCATGGCATGGGCGGGACTCATCGACCTGGAAAAACATTGTATCAGGCTCGTTGCATCGTATGGACATGATGACGGGTACCTCGATATCATTGCCATATCAACTGATAATATCGTCACAGGAAGAAGTCCGACCGGGATCGCATACCGTGAGCGAACATTTGTGATCTGTAACGATATCTCAAACGATCCAGGAATGACACCATGGCGCGAAGAGGCACTGTCCAGGGGTTATCGTTCTCTCGCAGCATTCCCCTTCGCACCAGGTACAAAAAATGCCGGTGTTATTACCGTTTATGCACCATTTGTTGGATTTTTTACGGGAAAGTTAATCAACCTCCTGGACCAGCTGGCTGTTGATATCACGTTTTACTTAAAGATGACAGACGACCAGGATTTCAGGAAGCAGGAAGAGGAAATTCTCCGTAAAAGTGAGAGGTATCTGAAACGGGCTGAAGAGGTCGGCAAATCAGGCTGCTGGGAATTACGACTGAATGAGAAAATATTCCTGGCATCTGATGGTGCAAGGGTCATCTATGGTCTTGAAGGAACAACATGGACAATAGAGGAGGCGAAGAAAATTCCCCTCCCTGAGTACCGTCCTCTTCTTGATGCTGCCCTCTACAATCTTATCACGGGAAAATCTCCCTATAATGTAGAGTTTAAGATCCGGAGACCGGCTGATGATACGGTCCTCGATATCCAGTCCATCGCCGAGTATGACCCCGGGCATAACGTCATATTCGGAGTGATTCATGATATCACAGAGCTTAAGCAGGCGGTGGCGGCCCTGCGTGAGAGTGAGGAAAAGTTCCGCACGGTGTTTGAATATGTGCCGTTCGGTATGGCGACCTGTGATCTGAAGGGACTGATCATCAGCAGTAACCCGGCCTTCGAACTGATGCTCGGCTTCTCAAAGAGTGAGATCTACAATAGATCATTCCTGGATTTCACTCATCCTGACGACAGAATGCTGGAGCTCCCACTCCTCAAAAAGGCGATGGCCGGAGAGATCGCGTCCTGTGAACTCGAAAAACGCTATATCTGCAAAGACGGCCGTGTCATCCAGGTCCGCCTGATCGCCAGCCTGATCCATGTGTGTGATGGCAACCCCAGGTTCGGAATTGCCCTTATAGAAGATATCACACAACGAAAACTATCAGAGGAGGCCTTCCATCAGGCGAACATAAAACTCACCCTGCTCTCCTCCATTACCCGACACGACATCAATAACCAGCTCACAGCGCTCACGGGTTACCTCAGCATTCTCGAAAGGAAACAGCCAGACACTTCATTTACCGACTATTTCAATAAGATCAACGCGGCCGCTGAACGGATCTCCGCCATGATCAGGTTCACGAAAGAATACGAGGAGATTGGGATATCCTCTCCGGTCTGGCAAGACTGCCATATACTGGTGGACCGTATGGCAACGGATATGACGTCCGGACAGGTGAATTTGAATAACGCCATCCCTCGTGGTGCAGAAGTGTTCGCCGACCCACTCATCGCCAAGGTGTTTTACAACCTGATGGACAACGCGGTACGGTACGGTGGGAAAATTACGACCATCCTGTTCACGGTACAGGAATCGGGTGATGATTGGCAAATTGTATGTGAGGATGATGGGGAAGGTGTCCCGACAGAAGAGAAGGAGAAGATTTTCGACCGGGGGTTTGGGAAAAATACCGGCCTCGGCCTGGCTCTTTCACGGGAGATCCTCTCTATCACGGGTATCACTATCCGTGAAACGGGCACACCTGGCAGGGGGGCACGATTTGAGATTGCGATGCCGAAAGGTGCATGGAGAAGGAGAACAGGTGCATGATCACAGGTGCCATCCGTATCCTCTATGTGGATGACGAACCAGGCCTGCTTTCGATTGCCAGACACTTCCTCGAACGGGGGGGAGCGTTTACCGTCGATACGCTCTCGTCTGCCAGCGAAGCACTCGTGCATCTTCAGACGGAGCGGTATGATGCCATTATCTCCGATTACGAGATGCCGGAGATGGATGGAATTACGTTCCTCAAACGGCTCAAGGAATCGGGAAATACCATACCGTTCATCATCTTCACGGGTAAGGGGCGTGAAGATGTGGTTATCGAGGCACTCAACGAGGGTGCAGATTTTTACCTACAGAAAGGCGGTGCGCCGCAACCCCAGTTTGCCGAGCTGGCCCATAAGATCCGGCAGGCAGTGCAGCGGCAACAGGCAGGCCTGGCTCTTTTAGAGAGCGAAGAACGATACCGGAATGTTGTCGAGGTCCAGACCGAGTTCATCTGCAGGTTTCTCCCGGATGGGACCCATGTCTTTGTAAATGAAGCATACTGCCGCTATTTCGGGTTGAACCGGGATGGGATTATCGGTACCCGTTTCCACCCGGCGATTCACCCGGAGGACGCTGAGCATGTTGCCCGGCTCATTGCATCCTTATCCCGGGAAAATCCCGTGATTATGATCGAGCAGCGGATCATGATGCCAGACGGCAGTATCCGGTGGCAGCGGTGGATTGACCGCGCAATCTTTCATTCCGATGGCAGCCTGAAGGAATATCAGTCTGTCGGCAGGGACATCACGGAGCAGAAGCATGTGGAGGAGGCACTGGTTAAGAGCGAGGAAAAATATCGTGAACTGGTTGAAAATGCCAACAGCATCATTTTAAGATGGGATAAAACAGGGAATATCACCTTCTTCAACGAATTTGCACAGCGCTTTTTCGGTTATTCAAACGATGAAATTATCGGTAAACCCGTAATGGGGACGATTGTCCCGGCCACAGAATCCGGATCAAATCGTGACCTTAACCTGATGATTGACGATATCATCCGCCATCCGGAGGACCATATTCTCAACGAGAATGAAAACATCACCAGGGATGGAAATCGGGTCTGGATCCAATGGCAGAACAAACCCCTTCTGGATGAAACCGGGCAGTTTACCGGCCTGCTAAGTATCGGGACCGATATCACCGGACGCAAGAGGGCTGATGAGGCTACAAAAGAGAGTGAGGAGAAATTCCGTTCTCTTGCCGAAAGCAGCCCTGATTATATTATGCGGTATGACCGGCTGTGTCGCCATACGTACATGAACCCTGCAGCACTCAGGGTTTCCGGGTTGGCAGAAGATCGCATTATTGGCAAAACCCACCGTGAAAGCGGGTTTGACGAAAGTCAGAGCCGGTTCTGGGAAGAGAAGATCACCGGGGTTTTTGAGACAAAAAGACCTATTAAGACCCAGTTTGCATGGGACAGTGTAGATGGACGGGTCGTTCTTGACTGGATGCTGACACCGGAATTTGCACCCGATGGAACGGTCCGGTCAGTATTGGGTATATCACGGGATATTACCCAGCTCAAACTGGCTGAAGAGGAACTAATAAAGAAAAATGAGGAACTAAACGCCTCCTATGCGCAAATCTCGGCAACTGAAGAAGAACTTCGACAACAGGTTGAAGAGATCATGGTGGTGCAGCAGGCACTGTCAGAGAGCGAGACCCGGTACCGTGAATTTTTCAAGACTACACGGGACAGCCTGTTCATTACATCACCTGATGGAAGATGGATCGATTTCAACGATGCCACACTGGAATTGTTCGGGTATGAAAGCCGGGAAGTATTGTCTTCAGTCTTTATCCCCTCATTATACGTTCATTCCGAAGAACGGTCCCTGTTAAATCATCTCATTGAACGGGAAGGCTATGTCAGGGAATATCCAGCGCTACTGAAGCAGGCGGATGGAACGGTGATTGACACACTCATCACTGCAGCACCTGTACGAAACCCGGACGGTTCCCTCAAGGTGTTCATCGGTACTATCCGGGATATTACTGACCGAAAGCGGGCTGATGATGCACTGCAGAAAAAAGAAGAATTGTACAGAACACTTGTTGAATCGGTTCATGAGGCAATCATCCTTCAGGAGAAGTCCGGAGAGATCCTGACATGGAACAGGGCAGCAGAACAGCTGTTTGGTGTTGCCGCCAGAGAAGTACTGGGGCATACGGCAACATGCCGGAAGTGGAAGACGATCCGTGAAGACAGGACAGAGTTCCCTGACTCGGAACATCCGTCTGTTCATACCCTGGAAACCGGTGAGTCGTGCAAAAACGTCGTCATGGGAATTACAAGAGATAACGGGGGATTCTCATGGGTGAACATCAACACGAGCCCCCTCTTTGAACGGGGGGATGCACAACCTTATGCCGTGGTCATCTCATTTTTGGACATCACGGAGCGTAAACTGGCCGGGGACGCGCTCAGGGAGAGTGAAGAGCGATATCGTTTGATTTTCGAGTATGCATCTTTCGGCCTTCTGTCGTTTGATGAAACGGGTCATATTACCTCTTGCAATGACAGATTCATTCAAATTATCGGCTCTTCACGCGAAGCTCTCATTGGTCTTGATATGCTCAGCCTGCCCGATGAACGTATCGTTTTTGCTGTTCGGGAGGCATTGAACGGTAAACCCGGGTGGTATGAAGGTGTTTATTCTTCAGTCACCGGAAACAGGAATACACCGGTACGGGGTCTTTTTGCGCCGATGAATATTGGAGGCGGATGCGTTACCGGGGGTGTGGGGATATTTGAAGACATTACCGAACGTAAACAGGTGGAGGAGGCACTTTTAGAAAGTGAGGCAAAATATCGTAACATCATCGGGAATATGCAGGAACTGGTCTACCAGACTGACGTTCTTGGAAATTTAACGATGGTAAGTCCCGTTGGGATCGGGCTTGCAGGGTATACATCTCCTGATGAGTTGATCGGGAAGAATATCGCCGACTGCCTCTACGCGAACCCTGACGATCGTAAACGATTTCTTGAGGTACTAACGGAAAGAGGGGAGGTAAAGGACTTCCCCCTCTCCCTCCTGGCCGGTGATGGGACCATCCGGTATGCCACGGCAAGCAGCCATTTCTATTTCGATGGAGAGGGGAACGTGCTCGGCGTCGAAGGAATCCTGCATGATATTACTGAGCGTAAACTGGCCGAGGAGGCGCTCAGGGAGAGCGAAGAGCGATACCTTCATGTGATCGAGGACCAGACTGAATTCATCTGCCGGTTCCTACCGGACGGCACCCACATTTTTGTTAATGATGCGTATTGCCGGTATTTCGGGCAGAAACGTGAAGATCTTATCGGACACCGTTTCAAACCAGTAATCCATCCTGAAGATCGGGAAATTGTTGCCCGGCATATTACCTCGATAACACCGGGACAACCGGTGAGGTATATTGACCAGCGGACAATGATGCCGGATGGCACTATCTGCTGGCAGCACTGGAGCGACCGGGCAGTCTTTGATCCGAATGGCCAGGTGATTGAATACCAGTCAGTCGGCCGGGATATCACAGAACAGAAAGCAGTCGATGAGGAGATGGTGTACCATGAGCAGGAACTTATCCAGCTCTCCGAGTCACTTGCCGGAGTGAACAGGAAACTCAACCTCCTCTCCAGCATCAGGCCATGAAGTTTGATTCCCCATACGCTGTTTTTTAACAAGGGAGATGTCAATCTTCATTCATGTCTACCCGGACCACTATACCAGAAGGTTATTTTTCGGCCGTAAGAGCAGATTACTCGGCCCATTCGTTGAACACAGCACTTGATGCTGGAACTATCACCGCTGATGACAAGGCCCTCATCATGGAATTTACCAATGAGCGACAAGCGTCAGCTAACATATCACAAAGCAGAGTAAACAAACTGACCTCGATGCTCGTTGGCTGGCGCCGCTTCGTTGGGGAATTTCGAACACTCAGTATCGTTGATGTGTATGCAGGCGTTGATATTCTGAAAAAAGGAAACAGTGAAAAAGGCAGGCCCTTCAAACAGAATACAATTTCCGACCTCGTAACAATTCTGAAACAATTCGTTCTCTGGATGATAGAGGAGGGATACAGCAAGATCCCCGAGAAGAAGATCGCCCGGATAAAAACTCCTCCGAAAGAGATGGTGACAAAGAAGGCCTCCGACCTGCTCACGACCGATGAGATCACACTGATTATGAAAGCATGTGAACGCAGCGGTGACCGGGCGATGATTCTCCTCCTCTACGAAGGTGGGTTCCGCATTGGAGAGATCGCAACCCTCACCTGGGGTGATATCCAGTTCGTTGGCGATGGTGTATCAATCGGGGTCCTGTTCAAAACAAAATACTATCGTCATATCAGAGTCGTCATGGCCGCAGAATATCTTAAGGTCTGGAAGGCAGATTACCCGCTCGAACCCACCAGTGACGCATTAGTTTTTCTCAACGGGGTGAAAAAGCCATTTATCCATTCTACCATATCAAAAAGGATTCAACGGATCGTATTACGTGCAGGGATTACCCGGCACGTAACCCCCCACATTTTCCGGCACTCGCGAATAACCCACCTGATTAAGGAGGGGATGCAGGAATCGGCAATCAAGATGATGATGTGGGGACAGCCCGATACCACGATGTGGAAGACTTACGTGCACATGACAGGCCAGGATATCGATACAGAAGTTGCGCGTATGTATGGAATCGTTGACAAAAAGGACGCGGATACCGATCCAGGCATCCGGCCCCGGCAGTGTAAACATTGCTCATCAATTAATCCCCCGTTGGCATTCACATGCTACACGTGCGGCGAACCGCTCGACTCGACCGGGGCTTTGAAATTAGAGGAAGTAGCACGATTCATTGTCGAGCATGGCAGCGAATTGCAAGAGTACATTGCTGCTTTCGTCTCCAAGCCGCCAAGTCCGGCATAAAAAAAAATCAATCACTTTTTTATAAGCATACTGCATTTGTCTTAATAGCGACAACAGGCCTTTATGAAACGTACTTTTCTTTTCAGGCCCGTTATCGCACCAGGTGTGCTATGTTGAAAACCGAAATAAAACCGAAACGCGTATTGCGTGAGGTTATTCGAGCCTATGAAATCCTGACGGGTTTTATCGGCATCGGGGATTTCTTTGTAAAAAAGGGACTCCTCGAGTATGTGGAGGAATATTGATGAAGAACAGCAAAATGACCCGCCAAATTATGCAAGTGTCTACCAGAACATTTTACTATAACAGGGCCGGGTCAAAAGATCTATTGTCACGGGGGAACAAAAAGTTACCCAATCATACACGGCCCCACATGCCCGACACAAAAGGCATCATGAGAGCGTGTAGCGATGGGGATATCGCCATTGAGACGGAAGCAGGCAGTTATTGCCTCTCTCGCGAAGAGATCCGGGAACTATTATTTTTTGGCAGGCAGCCCCCGCTGAGACAGCACGACGGCATCATCGACGGTAATGCCATCATCTATCCGACATCGTCGAAAACCGGGATTATTATCCGCTTTGCATCCGCGGCCTATCTGGTCCCACGGTGTTTATTCGTCCTTATGGCGAAGGGGCAGACTGGTTCTGTGCCGGTTGCGTGGATATCAAGGGGCTGAAAAAAACCATGCCAGCCCAGACAAATTATACAAAAGGGCGGGAAGTAGAATACCTCGCCCGGGACCTCCTCGTCTCAAAGGGATACCAGGTCCTCCGCAGCGCGGGGTCTCACTCGCCGATCGACCTGATCGCATGGCAGGACACCGGACACCCCCTCCTCGTCCAGGTCAAGCGGAACAAAATCCCCCTTGACAGGACTGCGCGTGTCGCGCAGAAATACAGGGACGACATTGGGGCACTTCGTACCATGGCCAGACCAACGGGTTCAACCGTGGAACTCTGGGTCTGGACCCCTCACAAGGGATGGCGCTTCTATTCTATCCTGCCCGGCGGGATCTGCGAGGTGATCAGTGATGGCGAGTGAGTCACCGGATGCACCGATGGAAGCCAAAGTGTACCCGATCATCTCCGACTCCAGCGGGACCGTGTTCTGCAAAGGAGAGATTTGCTACGCCGCGTATCCCCAACAGTTTATGGACGAGACGCACTGGTTTTGTCTGATCATTGACGGACCCGGCGAGCTGCCTGAAACGGGGGAAGATGACCGATGACCTCACATCAAGCATTTCGATACTGTTCGCACCTGACCAGGTAATAGAAATCCGGGCAATAACCGATGATGGTATTGCTTCTGGTTACTTCGATTCGATTGAAGAACTGGCAAAAAAAGTATCGGTGCTTGATGACGTGCAGAGTGTTCAGGGGATCTATGTCACCCTGAACGAAATGAACCCATCCCTGCTATCCCGGCGGTCGAACCGGATAAAAATGCGTCTTTCGAAGAAGGACGCGACCACGGCTGATGCAGACATTATCCGGCGGCGATGGTTGCCGGTTGACATTGACCCGGTCCGGATCTCCGGCGTGTCGTCAACGGATGAAGAGCACCAGGTCGCCATTGACCGGGCGGGAATAATCGGGGATTTCCTTACTGAATGGGGATTCCCCGAACCGATTGTTGCAGACTCAGGGAATGGCGCACACCTGCTCTATCGTATCGACCTGCCGAATGATCCGGCATCTCTTGAACTGGTAAAGCAATGCCTGGAGACGCTTTCCGTCCTATTCTCTGATGACCTTGCCAATATCGATACGGCGAACCACAATGCGGCAAGGATCTGGAAACTCTATGGAACTGTATCGCGGAAGGGTGACAACACAAAGACCCGGCCTCATCGAAGGTCCCGGGTAATTACAGAACCACCGTGTATCGAGGTAGTAAGTAAGGAACAGCTCGAACGGCTGGCTGGCGCCCTCCCGGTCGCCCCCGCTGCACCGGCAGCGGCCCGGCCCAAGGCCGGAAGCCAGCCTGATACCA